>LR026961.1:1518374-1654236 GCA_900498135.1 uncultured Desulfatiglans sp. | reverse complement strand
GCGCGGCCGCCCAGGATGACCGGCAATGCATCGTGTGCGGCATGTTCTCGGCCCATTTTTTTGCCTGGGTGGACGGGGCTCGATACGAGCGCTGCGGCACTTGCGGTGCAACGTTTCTGAATCCGGCACAAAGGTTGTCGAGCGAAGCGGAGTCCGCGCAGTACCGCCTGCACCAAAATGATCCGGATGATGACGGCTACCGCCGATTCCTGTCGAAGCTTGCAGATCCGTTGCTGCAACGGCTGCCTCTGCGGGCGAAAGGGTTGGATTATGGATGTGGTCCGGGGCCGGCGCTTGCCTGCATGTTGAGTGAGGCGGGGCACCATGTGCGATTGTTCGACCCGCTTTTTTTCCCCGATTCAGAAGCGCTCGAAGATCTCTATGATTTCATCGTCTGTGCAGAGGTCATTGAGCACTTTCATCGGCCGGCCGAGGAATTCGCCCGGCTGGACCGGATGTTGCGACCCGGCGGGTGGTTGGCCCTGATGACCTGCTTCCAGACGGACGATGAGCGTTTCGCGGCCTGGCATTACCGCCGGGAACAGACCCATGTGGTTTTTTTCAGTGAGGCCACGCTGCGTTATATCGCGCGTCAGTACCGGTGGCGCTGTGAAATCCCGGTAAAAGACGTCGCCTTGATGCAAAAGCCTTGTGATGCAGGAGCCATGTACAGGAAAGCCTGATCTGGATCGTCTGCGGCCGGGCCGAGGGCGGACGATGATCCCCGAAGCGTCTGCGGCTCCGCCAGAGACTCGCACACCTGGACCAGCATCCGCGGTCTGCCGCGCATCGGGGCGGTGAAATCGACCTCCCGGCCGTTAGAATTTCCGGTTGCCGCCATATCCGGTAATAATTATCGCCGGTTGCAAGCCCTGGTTTTCAAGAAATATTCCCGGTAGGAGGCTCTTCCGCTGACCCCAAAACCCGACCATTGACGTTCCTTCCCCACTTCCGATCCATAACCCCAGGAGCGGGCTTTCCCTGACGCACGGTCCGAGTGTTGCGTGCGGAAGGCGTGGAGGAATGAGCTCGAAGAGCCGCTGGTGAAGAACCGGCTCAGTTCCTGGCGCACATTCGCCGTGTGCGACGAATCATACCGAGAAGCCCTGCTGTATGATTCTGCGCCAAGTCCCGATTACCCCGGAAGTCGTTCTCACGCCGGTTGCCTGCCTTACGAGGAATCAAGGCTGGATTGGCCCCTCGCCCTAGACCACCAGGGCGATCAAAAGAGGATTCATGTGGTAATCTATCCTGATATAAGCTAATTTTTGGGACTGTCCTCCGTTTTAGGATTTTTTGCCAGCGTGCATCTTACACCACGCACCCGCCCGTTTCATATGATCCAAGGAGAAACAAGAAATGGATTCTTGATCAGATGGAGCATGCCGTATTAAAAGGAAAGACGGTAAAGCCGTTAACAATTGGAGCATACAGAAAGGAGCGCTGTGAGCCCCAGAAGACGAAAAGAGGTCGATCCCCTTGAGCGAGCCATAGAGGAGGTCCTTTGTCCGGGAACGTTCATTTCCTACAACGCCGCAGGGAGATTTGTGAACGAGGTCGAGCGAGTCGCTGAAGACATCGAGAAGATGATAGAGCAGGAACCGCAGCGAGCTGCACACCTCTGCGAGATTTTTATTGCAGCGTGCCATGAAAAGGCCGAAGAAATCGACGACTCGAACGGTGATTTCGGGATGCTGGTCGAAGATTTGTTTCGTGCTTGGATCCAAGCCCGCCAGGCATTGAAGGCCGACGCAAATGACACAGCAAAGGTCCTGCTTTCCTGGATGGAAGACGATCCCTATGGGCTAAGCCATGACCTCGATCGCGAAGCGGTCAAGGTGCTCGATGAACAAGGCCTGGATGCACTCATACGGCAGGTTCGAGCCCGATTCGATGCCGCTCCGGCCCTCGATGAAAAGGAGAAAAATACCAGAGCATACACCCGCCGGAGGTGGCGTGACGTCCTGAAAACCTTGCTCGCCGGTTTGCGGGACGTGGAATCTTACATTGCAGTCTGCGAACAGACCGGCATCGAACCTGAAGACTGTAAAATCATCGCTGAATTATACCGGAGCAGAAAGCGTCCCAAAGCCGCCCTTTCCTGGGTCGAGAGAGGCCTGGAGATTAAACAGGCGGAGAAGAAAAAATCCTTTGAAGCACCTGAACTGCCCGGAATAAGGAGAACCCTATTGGCCAAGCTTAAGCGGTCTGATGAGGCGCTTCAATCCGCCTGGTCAGAGTTTCAGGCCTACCCTTCGCCATACACCTACAAAGAGCTGATGCGATTCGTACCCGCCAAAGAAAAAACGGCTTGGCATCAGAAGGCCATGGAAGCCTCGGAGAAGGCGAATCTGACCATGCAAATCGATCTCTGGCTCGAAAAAAGGGAGATCGAACGGCTTGCAGCGCGTGTGCGCAAGGCTACCGATGAAGAACTGGAGGCCTGCAGCCACTTTTCGACAGAACCATTGGCGCGCAAACTGGAGCGTTTAGATCCCGAGATCTCCGCCAGGGTATACCGAGCGCTTTGCATGCGGATCGTCAATGCGGGCAAGAGCAAGTACTACCACGCCGCCCTCGACCATATCCGTCGTGCAAAAAAATGCTACGTCAAAGCAGGGCGTGATGCCGAATGGCAGGCGGTGATCGCCGACGTGCGCGAGAGACACTCTCGGAAAGCCGGGTTTATGCCCGGATTCGAAAACATCGTTTCAGGAAAACGAAATAAGGTCACCCCCCCGTTTATAGATCGTGCAAAGCTGCGGTGGTCGAAAAAGACGACGAAAAAGTGATCAGATCGGATGATGGAGGCTATGACCGGACCCATGAATGGCCGCTGCCGTCTGTTGGTCCATCCGGCAACCGGGAAGGAGCTGGGATTCATCATTCAATCGACGAAATTCATGTAGAGCGGCTTTCCAATTGCAGCCGGTCCGACCTGCACGGCGGGTTACCGGTCCACCCGCACCCGGCTCACCGGGTCTTTCTGAAAAGGAATCCTTATCATGCGGCAGGATCCTGTCTCTGAATACGACTACGTGGTGATCGGTTCGGGATTCGGGGGCTCGGTTTCGGCCCTCCGGCTCGCGCAGAAGGGCTACCGGGTGGCCGTCCTCGAAAAGGGCAGGCGCTACCGGACCGAAGACTTTCCGCAAACCAACTGGAATCTCCGCAAGTACCTGTGGCTCCCGCGCCTCGGCCTTTACGGCATCCAGGTGCTCACCCTGCTCAGAAACGTCTTCGTGCTCAGCGGCACCGGGGTCGGGGGCGGCAGCCTGGTCTATGCCAACAACCTCCTCGTCCCTCCCGACGAGGTCTTCCGAAAGCCCGAGTGGGGGCCCGGAGACTGGAAGGCGAAACTGGCCCCGTATTACGCCAGAGCGCGCGTCATGCTCGGGGCCGTGAGATGCCCTCAGGTGGGGCAGGCAGACCGGCTGCTCGCAGAAGTGGGCCGGGAGCTCCGCGGCGAGGACACCTTCCACGTCAACGACGTGGGCGTCTTTTTCGGGCCGCCCGGGAAAACCGTGCCGGACCCCTATTTCGGCGGCGAAGGGCCGCCGCGCACCGGCTGCACCCACTGCGGCGCCTGCATGATCGGGTGCCCGGTGGGAGGCAAAAACACCCTCGACAAGAACTACCTTCATCTGGCCGAACGCGCGGGCGCGAGGATCTTCCCTGAGACCGAGGCCACGGCGATCCGGCCATGCGCCGGCGGCGGCTACACCGTGTTCACCCGGCAGCCCACGGGCCTGCGCCACCCCCGCCGCACCTTCACGGCCCGGGGCGTCGTCCTGAGCGGCGGCGTTCTCGGCACCGTGAAACTCCTCCAGAAATGCAGAGACGCCGGCTTTCTCCCCGGCCTCTCCCCGCGGCTCGGGGAGGGCGTCCGCACCAACTCCGAAGCCCTGCTGGGGGTCAAGGCCAACGACCCCGGCGCCGACTACTCCGACCAGATCGCCATCACCTCGGGCATCTACCCCGACCCCGCCACCCACATCGAGGTGGTCCGCTACAACCGGGGCTCCGATGCAATGGCGCTCCTCACCACCCTCCTCACCGACGGCGGCGGGCGGATGCCCCGCGCCCTCAGGTTTCTCGGCATCGCCCTCAGGCGCCCCGGGGCCTTCCTGCGGTCCCTCTGGCCGTTCGGGTGGGCCGCCCGCACCCCCATCCTGCTGGTGATGCAGACCGACGAGAACCAGATCCGTCTGGATTTCAAAGCCCGCTGGTGGCGGCTCGGCCTGAAGAGCCTGAACTCTTCCCTGGCCCCGGGCGCCCGGAAAGTCCCCTCGTACATCCCCATCGCCAACGAGGTGGCGCGCCGCATGGCGGAGAAGATCGGCGGAGAACCCGTCAGCGCCTGGACCGAGGTCCTCCTGGATGTCTCCACCACCGCCCACATCCTGGGCGGCTGCGTCATGGGAGCCGGCGCGGAAAAAGGCGTGGTCGACCAGGCGGGCCGTGTGCACGGCTACCCGGGTCTGTGGGTGGCGGACGGCTCGGTGGTGCCGGCCAACCTGGGCGTCAACCCGAGCCTCACCATCACCGCCCTGGCCGAGTATTTCATGGACCAGGTGCCTGAGAAGGAAAAACCCTCCGTCGCCCCGGGGCCCCCGGATGGACGGGCGACAGGGAGTCGGCGCCGCCCTGCCGGAGGATACACGGGCAGGGTCCTCGTGGTGGACCTC
The DNA here is from genome assembly GCA_900498135.1 of uncultured Desulfatiglans sp. Classification (NCBI taxonomy): domain Bacteria; kingdom Pseudomonadati; phylum Thermodesulfobacteriota; class Desulfobacteria; order Desulfatiglandales; family Desulfatiglandaceae; genus Desulfatiglans; species uncultured Desulfatiglans sp. The sequence goes on along the minus strand of LR026961.1, from coordinate 1,649,548 downwards.
AGCCGGCGCAGCACGGAGGTCTACGAACCTGCGGACGAGGACTACCGCAGGTACCTCTCGGGCTACGGCCTCGGGGCCGCCTTCATCATGGACCGGCAGCGGCCCGGCGTCGCCCCCTTCTCCGATGGCAGCTACCTGGGTTTTTGCTCCGGGCTCCTGGGCGGCACGGGCGCCCTCTTCGGGGGGCGCCTCATGGTGGTGGGCAAATCGCCGCTCACCGGCGGGTGGGGCGATGCCAACGTCGGAGGCTCCCTGTCCCGCGCCCTCAAACGGTGCGGCTACGACGCGGTTTTTTTCACGGGGCGCGCCGACCCGCCGGCGTGGGTGCACCTCACCGACGAACGGGTGGAGATCCGCGACGCCTCCGCCCTGTGGGGTCAAGACTGCGTCGCCACGGAGCACTTCATCCGCGAGAGGCTCGAGGCGCCCAAGGCGCGGGTGGCCTGTATCGGCCCGGCGGGAGAGCGCCTTTCGCTCATGGCAGGGATCGCCACGGACGGGGGGCGCCTGGCGGCGCGCTCGGGGCTCGGGGCGCTGATGGGGTGGAAGCGCCTGAAAGCCCTGTCCTTCGACGGCCGGAAGCGGGTGAGCGTCGCACGACCCGCGGAGATCAAGCGTATCAACCAGCGGTTTCTCAAGCGCTTCAGAAAATCCGGGCTGCAGGATCGCCTGCTCCTGCGCCTGACCAATCCTTTCAGCCGGTTCCTCGCCCTGACCGGGCTGCCCGCCCCCGCGAACCCCACGCTCCTGAGAGACCTCCTCCGCCGCTACGGCACGTCGGGCTTCACCGTCTATTCCGCCATGGTCGGGGACATGCCCGTGCGGAACTGGGGCGGTGTGGGGCATCTGGACTACGGTTTCTCCCGAAGCGCAAAGCTTTCGGACGAAAGCGTCCTCCGCCACCAGGTGCGCCGCTATTCCTGCGACGCCTGCCCTCTGGGCTGCGGCGGAACCATCCGGATCGAGGCGGGCCGCTACGCCGGTGAAACGGGCCACAAACCCGAGTATGAAACCCTGGCTGCCTTCGGAGGCCTGCTCCTGCAGGACGACCTTGCGGCCATCATCGACATGAACGAGGCCTGCAACCGGGCCGGGATCGACACCATCAGCGCCGGAGCGGCCATCGCCTTCGCCGTCGAGTGCTTCGAGGCAGGGCTCATCGATCAGAACACCACGGGCGGGCTGCGGCTCGGCTGGGGAAGAACGCACGAGATCTCCACCCTGCTCCGCCAGATCATCGAACGCGAGGGGTTCGGCGACATCCTCGCCGACGGGGTGAAACAGGCCGCCCTGAGGCTGGGGAAGGGAACCGAGTCGCTGGCGGTTCACGCGGGCGGGCAGGAACTCCCCATGCACGACTCCCGGCTCGACCCGGGCTACGCCATCGCGTACCAGTGCGAACCCACCCCCGGGAGGCACACCATCTCCTCCTATCTCTACGCCGACCTCTTCGGTGTGGACCGACGCTTCCCCCAGGCACGCCGCCGGATCCGGGCCGCGCGCACGCGCACCGCCCGCCGTGTCGAGCGCTACCGCGCCGGTTCCATCTACATGCAAGTGATCAACGGCGCCGGCCTGTGCCTGTTCGGCGCCCTGACAAGCCCCCTCCCTGTCGTGGACTACCTGAACGCCGCCACCGGATGGGATCTTCCGGCCGACGCCTACTTCGACACCGGGGAAAGGATCCTTTCACTTCGAAAGGCGTTCAACGCCCGCGAAGGCATCAAGCCCGCAGATCAGCGCCTCAACCCGCGTGCCCTCGGCCACCCGCCCCTGCAGCGCGGCCCCCTCAAGGGCAGACGCCTCGACATGGACAGGCTCGAGCGCTGTTTCTACGAAGCGATGGGCTGGGACCTCGAGACGGGCGGACCCACGCGGGAGACCGCGGTGCGGCTTGGCCTCGAGAAGATTTGCGATGCAGGCGAATCGCCGAAGCTCCCTCAGGCGGAATCCGATAGGTGACGCCCGTTGCGGTCGGAAATCGTTTCACGTCGACCAGGAATACCTGTAAACTGTTTCCATCCGGAAATGATTTCCCGGTAGAACCTGGTTTCCAATTCGGAAATAAGGATTTTTCTTCACATGCTGCGAAGGCCGCGACCCATGACCTTTCTTTTGTGGAGCGGGATCTGAAGTTCCGGCTCTCTGCTCAGGAACGGCACCCGGCGGATCAGCAGCAGCGGCGATATTCTCGGAAGGCCTCTACGGGCATTGTGCGCAACCTTTTGCCGGGCCGAAACATGTTCGGCCGTCCCGGGGAATCACACCCGGATAGGAGGCGGCGGTAAGATTGATTATAGATTTGCCTGCCAAATGAGAGAACGAATGAAACGGGGAGGTCTTTATGGATAGAATCAACCTTGATCGACTTCGGCGAGCGTTCATCGACCGGCATTTCGGCTGGTGTGTTTCCCTTTATATGCCCACGCACCGGGCTGGAAAGGAAACGGAGCAAGACCCGATCCGCTTCAAAAACCTGCTGCGCCAGGCACAGGAGCGGCTGCAGGCCAAAGACATGCGCTCAGCGCAGATCCAGGATCTCTTCAACGCCCCTCAGCGTCTCCTTCAGGATCAATCATTCTGGAGGAAGCAGAGTGACGGGCTGGCCGTGTTTTTCTCGGAGGATACGCTCGAGTTTTTCAGGGTCCCGATCGATTTTCCCGAATTGATCGTCGTCTCGGACCGCTTTCACGCCAAGCCTCTGCTGCGCCAGCTGACCAGCGACGGTACGTTCCATATTCTGGCGGTCAGCCAGAACCAGCTCCGGCTGCTGGCAGGAACGCGCGACACGGTCGATGAAATCGAGCTGGAAGATGTGCCGCTGAATCTTTCCGAGGCCTTTCCGGAGGGCATCCCGGAAAAGCAGCTGCAATTTCACACCGGGACCCGCTCGACTTCCGGGGGTAAACGCGCCGCCGTCTTTCACGGACACGAACTCGGCAACGAAACCAAGAACCGCATCCGGCAATGGTTCCGAAGGGTCGATAAATCCCTGCGGGATTTGCTGCCGGAGGGGTCCTCCCCTCTGGTGCTTGCGGCGGTCGACAACCTTTTTCCGCTCTATAAAGAAGTCAACACCTACCCCTTCCTGATGGATGAAGGCATCCCGGGAAACCCCGAACGAATGAAACCCGACGAGCTTCACCAAAAGGCCTGGGCCATTGTCGAACCGGTATTCAAACAGGAACGTGAGGACGGCGCCGCCCGGTACCGGCAGCTGGCAGGCACCGGGCAGACAACGGCCGAGGTCACCGAGGCGGTCCTGGCGGCGCTTCACGGGCGGATCGAACTGGTCTTCGTCCCCGTCGGAGTGCAGGTCTGGGGCAGGCTCGATCCGGAGGCTCAGACCGTCGACCTGCACAAGAGCCATGAGCCCGGCGATGAGGACATCCTGGATTTTACGGCTATCCAGACGCTCCTCACGGGGGGCAGGGTGTACGCGGTTTCACCCGAAGAGGTCCCGGACCAGGCCCCTCTTGCAGCTGTGCTCCGTTATTGATGTCACAGCCCATTTCAGTAAGGAACTTCCATCAGGACAACCCATACAAATAGGAGGCGACACCATGACCATCATCCTGCCCGAACTCCCTTTTTCCAAAGACGCGCTTTCCCCGGCGATCAGTGCCACCACGCTGGACTTCCATCATGGGAAGCACCACCAAACGTATGTGGCAAACCTCAACAAACTTCTGGAAGGGACGGATCTGGCCGGAAAGACCCTGGAAAACATCATCGAGAAGACCGCCGGGAGCCCCGACCGGGCTGGCATCTTCAACAACGCGGCCCAGGTCTGGAACCACACCTTCTACTGGCACTGCATGAAGCCGGGCGGCGGCGGTGCGCCCTCGGGCGCCGCAGCCCAAAAGATACAGGCGGATTTCGGCGGTCACGATGCCTTCGTGAAGCAGTTCAAGGATGCCGCGCTGACCCAGTTCGGCAGCGGCTGGGCCTGGCTGGTCCTGCGGGAGGGAAGGCTGGCGGTCATGAAAACATCCAATGCGGACACCCCCATTGCCCATGGACTGAAGCCCCTTCTGACCGTGGACGTGTGGGAGCACGCCTACTATCTCGACTATCAGAACCGGCGCGGTGATTATGTGGACGCCTTCATCCAGAAACTCATCAACTGGGATTTCGTAAACGCCAACCTGGGCTGAGGAACAGGCGAGGGGCCTTATGCCGCGATAGGAAAGGGGTAAAAAGGTTTTGAGGTCCTGAGAGAGTTATGAAGAGGCGCCTTGACCGGTTTAAGGAACGCGAAGCTGGAAAAAAGGCTGCTCCCTCTGGATCGCGCCAAGCTGCGCCGTTCGGAAAGACGGCGAAAAAACGATTGAATCGCATGATTGAATCAGGGTTCAACCCCTCCAGCATCGAAGATGCCTTTGACCGTCATGACAGGAGGACAACCAATGGAGAATCGTGATCTGATACCCGACCATCAACTGGATGAGGTCGGTCTACATCATCTGGGGCAGGTGTACTGGAACCGCTCCACCCCGGAATTGTACGAGCATTCCATCCGCCGCTACGAAGGGCAGATCGCCCACCTGGGACCCTTGGTGGTATCCATGGGCCAGCACACGGGCCGGGCTGCCAAGGACAAGTACGTCGTGGACGAACCGAACACGACCGGGGATGTCTGGTGGGGCAAGGTGAACGTGAAGTACCCGGAGGAGCGGTTCAAGGCCCTGCACGAACGGATGGCCGCCTACCTGCGAGGAAAGACGGTCTTTGTGCAGGACTGCTACGCGGGGGCGGACAAGACCTACCGGCAGGCCGTGCGGGTCGTCTCGGAGTTCGCCTGGCACAACCTTTTCGCCCGCAACATGTTCATCCAGCTGCCCAGGGAGCGGGCCTTGATCAAGTCCTTCGTCCCGGATTTCACCGTCCTGCACTGCCCCCAATTCCACGCCGACCCGGACGACGACGAGACCCGCAGCGGGACCTTCGTGGCCCTGCACATCTCCAAAAAACTCGTGCTGATCGGCGGCACCGCCTACGCCGGGGAGATCAAGAAGTCCATCTTTACGGTCCTCAACTTCCTGCTGCCCGAACGGAACGTGCTCTCCATGCACTGCTCCGCCAACGCCGGCAAGGCCGACCCGGACGACGTGGCCATCTTCTTCGGCCTGTCGGGGACCGGCAAGACCACGCTGTCGGCGGATCCGGACCGCCTGCTCATCGGCGACGACGAACACGGGTGGTCGGACCAGGGGATCTTCAACTTCGAGGGCGGCTGTTATGCGAAGGTCATCAAGCTGTCGAGCGAATCGGAGCCCGAGATCTACGAATGCACCCGCCGCTTCGGCACGATCCTCGAAAACGTGGCCATGAACACGACCCTGCGCCGCCTCGACCTGGATGACGCGAGCCTGACCGAAAACACCCGCGCCTCCTACCCGCTCAGCCACCTGCCCAACATCGTGCGCTCCGGCATGGCCGGCCACCCGCGCAACGTCATCTTCCTGACGGCCGACGCCTTCGGCGTCCTTCCCCCGATCGCCCGCCTCACGGAGGACCAGGCCATGTACCACTTCGTCAGCGGATACACCGCCAAGGTGGCCGGGACGGAGAAGGGCGTGAAGGAGCCGAGCGCCACTTTCAGCGCCTGCTTCGGCGCCCCCTTCATGGTGCGCCATCCCTTCGTCTACGCCGAGCTGCTGGCGAAGAAGATCAAGGAACACAAGGCAAACTGCTGGCTGGTCAACACCGGCTGGACGGGAGGCCCTTACGGGGTGGGATCGCGCATGAAGATCGAATTCACCCGGGCTCTTTTGAAGGCTGCACTCGACGGCTCGCTCGAAAAGGCCCGCATGCGGCCCGAACCGGTCTTCGGATTCCAGGTGCCGACCGAATGCCCGGGGGTCCCCTCGGAGATCCTCAATCCTCGCGCCACCTGGCCGAATCCGTCGGACTACGATGCACAGGCAGGCAAGCTGGCCCGGCTTTTCCGGGAGAACTTCGCTCAGTTCGAAGATCAGGCTGCAAAAAGCGTCATCGATGCGGGGCCTCGCCCGGCCTGACCGATCATGGGGCCCATCAAGACCTCGGACTGCCAATCGCGGCCGCCGACGGGGAAGACGAAAACCCAGGCGGCCGCATTGGTCTGCTGAGAACTTTCGTTCTTCGGCCCCTTCCCTCGAGCGACGGTTTTTTTCTTGACGGAAGGGAAATTTCTCCGCACAATGTGAATTGTGAATCACAATTCTTTTACTGGAGCAAGAAATGAGAGCGTCAAAGACAGAGACGGAAGCGCGGCAGGAGCAGATCGTAGAGGCAGCCCTCGAACTGATCGGATCCGAAGGGGTCTACGCCCTCAGTATCGCCGGCATCGCCGAGCGTGTCGGCATTGTGCCATCGGCCCTTTACCGTCATTTCAAGAGCAAGGACGACGTCCTGGATGCGGTGCTGGAGATGCTCAGGACCCGCCTGATGCATAACATCGCAGCGGTCCGGAAGGAAACGCCAGGAACGCTTGCGCGCCTCGAGGCGCTGTTGCTCCGTCATGCCGGCATGTTGAACGAACACCGGGCCATCCCGCACGTGGTGTTTTCGGACGGCATCTATACCGGCCATCCCGGCAGAAAGGCAAAAGTTGCTGCGATTATTACAAATTATCTGCACCATATCCAGGAGATCATTGAAGAGGGAAAACAAGAAGGCTCGATCCGCGCAGATGTCGCCCCTGCCACCGCATCGATCCTGTTTCTGGGCGTCATCCTGCCTGCCGCAATCCTCTGGAATGTGTCGGGGGGTGCCTTCGATGTGATCTCCCATGTGGAAAACGCCTGGCCTGCTTTCCGCAGATGCATCGCCGCAGAGGTTTGAGGAATTTTAGGCCCCGGTCTGTCAACGCATTCCGCTTCTAAGGAGATCGGCCATGACCAAAAAGAAAAGAATCCTCCTCATCCTCTCCTCCCTGATAGTCATCACCACAGCCATTTTGACCGTGCAATACCGCCGGCACTGGTCAAAGGGCGATTCGAGCCGAATCGATGTCTCTGGAAACATCGAGGTGCGAGATGCGGAGATCAGCTTCAAAATCGCCGGCCTCGTCATCGAGCGTCCGGTCTCTGAAGGGGAGGCAGCCGAGGCAGGCCAGATCATCGCCCGCATGGAGAGCTCCGATCTCATCCAGGACGTCGCTCTTCGCAGGGCCGAACTGAGGGCGGCGCAGGCCTCTCTGGCCGAACTCGAGGCGGGCTACCGCCCGGAGGAAATCGCGCAGGGGCAGGCCGTCATGCAAAAGGCCCAGGCCCACCTGGACGAATTTCTGTCGGGATCGCGCCCGCAGGAGATCGCCGCTGCCGAGGCCGCCGTGCAGAATGCGCGCGTCAACGCGGATCATCTGAAGACCGAGTTCGATCGGCAATCGAAGCTTCTCAATCGGAATACGATTTCTCAGCGCGAATTCGACCGGGCCGCGTCGGAATACGAGCGAGCCCTGGCGAATTTGCGTGAATCGCAGGAGCACCTGAAGCTGGTAAAGGAGGGACCCCGCAGGGAGCAGATCGATCAGGCCCGGGCCGCCCTGAGCGAGGCGAGAGAACGCTACGAAATGCTCAAGAAGGGACCTCGGACGGAGACGATTGAACAGGCCCGTGCGCGCGTTGAGCAGGTGAAGGCCGCCCTCGCAGCCGCAGAGATCCGTCTGGGCTATGCAACCATCTCCGCCCCTTTTTCTGGCGTCGTTCTTTCCGAAAACGTGGAGGCCGGCGAGTACGTCTCCCCGGGCACACCCGTCGTGACACTAGGCGACATCCAAAACGTGTGGCTTCGCGCCTATGTCAACGAAACCGATCTTGGACGGGTCCGATTGGGCCAGAAGGTTCAGATAACCACGGACACCTATCCAGGGAAGTCCCACGAGGGACGTGTTTCGTTCATTGCATCGGATGCCGAATTTACACCCAAGCATGTCCAGACAGAAAGAGAACGGGTGAAGCTGGTCTATCGCATCAAAATCGACATCCCGAACCCGAACATGGAGCTGAAGCCGGGCATGCCGGCTGACGGACGTATTCTGCTGAATCAGGAAGGCGAATGATGGCCGCCATCCGAACAGAGAATCTGACCAAGGTCTTCGACCATGTTCCGGCGGTGGACCGTTTGACACTGTCTGTCGGCGAAGGCGAGATCTTCGGCCTTGTCGGCCCAGACGGCGCCGGAAAAACGACGACCATGCGCCTCTTGACCGGCATCATGGACCCGACTGCGGGCGACGCGTGGGTGTCCGGCCGGCATACCTTCCGTGAAGCGGAGGCCGTCAAGGAGGATATCGGCTACATGAGCCAGCGCTTCGGGCTGTATCCGGATCTGACGGTAATGGAAAACATTGATTTTTACGCGGACATCTACGGTGTGCCGCGAAAAGGTCGTGCCGCGAAAATCGACCGCCTGTTGTCTTTCAGTAATCTGACGCCCTTCAAAAAGCGCCACGCCGGGAATCTTTCAGGCGGGATGAAGCAAAAACTGGGACTGGCCTGCGCCCTGATCCACACCCCCAGGGTCCTGTTCCTCGACGAACCTACCAACGGCGTCGATCCTGTCTCCCGACGCGATTTCTGGCGGATCCTTTATCAACTTTTGAGGGAAAAGGTCACCATCTTCGTTTCCACCGCCTACCTGGACGAGGCCGAACGCTGCAACCGTCTTGGCCTGCTCGACAAAGGCCACCTGCTCGCCTTGGGGACCCCAGATGAGGTCAAACGGTTGATGCGCGGGACGATTCTGGAGGTGCGTGCCGCCGTTGCCCGCCACGCCGCCGCGCTCTTACGGAGGGCGCTCGGCCCGGATTCGGTCAGCCTCTTCGGCGACAAGGTCCATGTGGTGACCTCCTCCCCCGAAGCCGCCGCTCGTAACGTAGCCGCCATCCTGCGGGATGGGCGCTGCGAATACTCGGGCATCCGGCCGATCGAGCCCACCCTCGAAGATGTCTTCGTCTCCGTGCTCGGGGCAGAGAAGGAGAATGACGCCCATGGCTAAGGAAGAAAACCGCATCGCGGTGGCCGTCACCGATCTCGAACGGAGATACGGGAACTTCATCGCGGTCAATCGAGTGAGCTTCGAGGTGGCCAGGGGCGAGATATTCGGGTTCCTCGGCCCCAACGGTGCAGGGAAATCGACCACGATTCGGATGCTGTGCGGTCTCCTCGCCCCCACGGGCGGATCGGGAACTGTGGCGGGCTTCGACATCCTTTCCGAGTCCGAAAAGATCAAGGCGCACATCGGCTACATGAGCCAGAAATTTTCTCTCTACGATGACCTGACCGTCGAGGAGAACATCGATTTCTACAGCGGCATCTACCGGATTCCGAGGGAAAAGAAAAGGGACCGTAAGGAATGGGTCATCGAAATGGCCGGACTTAAAGAGCACCGGCGCTCGCGCACATCCATCCTCTCGGGCGGTTGGAAGCAGCGTCTCGCGCTCGGCTGCGCGGTACTCCACGAACCGCAGGTCATATTCCTCGATGAACCCACCTCAGGGGTCGACCCCGTCAGCCGCCGGCAATTCTGGAACTTGATCTACGAACTCTCCGGCAAGGCGGTGACGGTTTTTGTCACAACCCATTACATGGAAGAAGCGGAATATTGCGACCGGCTCGGTTTGATCTACCGCGGCGAACTGATCGCCCTCGGATCGCCGGAGACCCTGAAGACAGAGAAAATGCAGGAGGATGTGCTGGAAATCCAGTGTCCGCGGCCGCAGGAGGCGATGGATCTGGTCGCCGATCTACCTGGGGTCAAAGAAGCGGCCCTGTTCGGAAACCGGATTCATGCGGTGACGGAATCGCGTGAGAAGGCCCTGGAAGCGATTCACACCGTCCTTTCCGAAAAAGGGTATCTGGTAGAGAAGGTCGAGCGTATCGTCCCTTCCATGGAAGACGTCTTTGTCTCCCTCATCGAGAACAGGGACCGGGCAGAACAACCCCAACAGGAGGTAAGGCGATGAATACGCTCCGAATCCGGGCGGTATCCCGCAAGGAATTCCTTCATATCATCCGGGACCCGCGTAGCCTCGGCATGTCGATTGCCATCCCGATGCTGCTCCTCCTCCTTTTTGGTTTTGCGTTGACGCTCGATGTCGACGACGTCCCCCTGGCGGTCTGGGATCAGGACCACTCGCAGGCTAGCCGAGAGTTGCTCAGCCGCTTTACAGGCTCGCCATATTTCTCGCGTTCCCTGGATGCGCGCAATTACTCGGAGCTCGAAAACGCCGTGGATTCGGGTAAAGCACTGGCGGCACTGGTGATCCCCACGGGCTTCGGCGGAAAGATCGCATCGGGCCGGGAAGCCCCGGTACAGCTGATCGTCGATGGAAGCGACTCCAACACCGCCACTATCGCCATCGGATACGCCGATGTCGTTGCGATGGTCTATTCACAGGATGTGGCGCTCGACATCACCCGGCGTCTAGGGGGAACCGAATGGACTCAGCCGCTCGATGTAAGGCCCAGGGTGTGGTTCAACGCGGATCTCGAGTCGAAGAACTACATCATTCCGGGGCTGATCGCGGTCATCATGATGGTCATCGCCGCCCTGTTGACATCCCTCACCATCGCGCGCGAGTGGGAAAGAGGCACCATGGAACAGTTGATTTCAACCCCCGTCAAAGGACCGGAGCTGATTCTCGGCAAACTGCTTCCCTATTTCGCGATCGGGATGTTCGACGTCCTGCTGGCGGTGCTGATGGGCGAGTTCCTTTTCGATGTCCCCCTGCGCGGCAATGCAGCGCTTCTTTTCGCAATGGCAGCCGTCTTTCTGGTAGGCGCACTCTCGCTTGGCCTGCTGATCAGCGTCTCCACCAAGAGTCAGCTGCTGGCGAGCCAGCTCGCCATGGTGATGACATTCCTGCCGGCGTTCCTCCTCTCCGGTTTCATGTACACGGTCAGCAACATGCCCCAATTCATCCAGATGGTCACCTACCTGATTCCGGCCCGGTACTTCGTGGCCCTACTCAAGGGCATTTATCTAAAAGGCATCGGCCTGCAGATCCTTTACCTCGAAGCCGCGCTTCTCACGTTATTCGGGATCATGATGATCGCGATGGCCAATGTAAAGTTCAGGAAGAAGCTGGTGTGAACCATGATCGAACGTATCCGGCACATGTTGACCAAAGAATTCATCCAGATCTTTCGGGACCCGCGGATGAAAGGCGTCATCTTCCTGATGCCGGTGATCCAGTTGCTCGTCTTCGGGTATGCAGTCACGACGGACGTCAAAGATGTGGCCACCGCGGTCTACGATCTGGACAACAGCCCGGCCAGCCGTGAACTCATCGCACGGTTCGCAGCGACGGACTACTTCGACATCATGGAAAGGGCCGAAAATCCGGCGCACGTCCGCGACCTGATCGACCGGGGCCGCGTCCGCGCGGTCCTGCAAATCAACAGAGGCTTCGAGGGCGATCTGCGGGCCGGACGGGCTGCAGCACTACAAGTCATCGTGGATGGAACGGACTCCAACACAGCGGGAATCGTGCTCGATTACAGCACCAAGATCACCGGAGGGTTTTCGCAGGATCTTGTGCTCGAACGTTTCCGCCGCATCAAAGGCGCGGCAACCAAGCCTGCTGAAGTCATTCTCCTGACGAGGGCGTGGTTCAATGAAAACCTGGAAAGCCGTAATTTCTATATCCCCGGCGTCATCGCCATCATCGTCATGCTCATCACCCTGATGCTCACCAGCATGGCCGTTGTGCGGGAGAAGGAGATCGGTACCATGGAGCAGATCATGGTGACCCCCATCACCCCCGCCGAATTCATCATCGGCAAGACGATCCCTTTCGCCCTGATCGGATTCGCGGACGTCATCCTCATTACCGTTCTCGGGGTCTTCTGGTTCGAGGTGCCGATCCGGGGCAGCCTCTTGATGCTCTTTGCGGCAACAGCGCTCTATTTGATGACGACCCTCGGCGTGGGTCTCCTGATCTCCACTGTGAGCCGGACGCAGCAGCAGGCGATGATGAGCACCTTTTTCTTTTACTTCCCGGCCGTTCTGCTGTCCGGTTTCATGTTCCCCATCGCCAACATGCCGGTCCCGATCCAGTGGCTGACCTATCTCAATCCTTTGAGGTATTTCCTCGTCATCATCCGAGGCGTTTTCCTCAAAGGGGTGGGCCCGTCTGTCCTCTGGCCCCAGATGGCCGCCCTGGCAGTCATGGGATTGGCGGTTTTATGGCTGGCATCCAGAAGATTTCAAAAAACGTTGGCCTGATCGGCATCCCCGCGTAAGCGTCGGCTGGCCTGCACCAGGAAAGCCTTGAGTTTTTCAGCGGCCTGGTCCTTATCTTCACCAAGGCCTACCGAGTCGACTCAGCGGCCATAATCCTGGAGGTAACCTGTCCCCCCCCCGCACGCCGAATTCCGCACGACCCGGCGCACCGACAAGACAACGCTTTCCGAATAGGAGGCCAGCCGCGTTGACAATAATTTATGGATGATCGAACGGGTCCTCTCAGGCGTCTTTCCGGCAATGACGGGCTTCCGCCGACAGGAGGTCGAAAAATGCCGGCCCGGCCCTTTCCACCAGGGCCGCGAACCTTTCTCCACCCTTGCTGTGCTCTTTATAGTACCGAACACAAAATTTCAGCAGATGCAGGATTGTATCCGCATCGTAGAGGCCGGGGAGTTCTTCCGCCAGTCTCGGGTGACGCCCGAGCTTGCCCCCGATCAGCAGCCGATACCCCCGCTCCCCGCAGCCTATGGTGCCGGTGGGGCAGGCTCCGATGCACTGTCCGCACCGGACGCATCGGTCCCACTCGAACACTGGGCCGTGGCCGACCGGGTCGACCGCCACGGCCCCCTCCCGGCACACATCCTGGCAGGCGCCGCATTCATTGCAAGGGGCATCCGTTCGCGACGGCGCGGCCGCACCGATCAGTCCAATATCCTTGATTTGCGGCTGGGAGCACGCATTCGGACAGTCCGCCAGGGCAACGCGGAACTCATGATGAAGCTTCAAAGGACCGGGCACCGTCCGCTCCAGAAAACCCCGCAGATCCTGCTCCAGGAATACCTTTTCAATCGACCGCACCAGGCCGCTGTCTTCGATGATCCGATTGGGGCACCCTTGTGATCCGAAGCAGGCCTCCACCTGAAAACCCTGCACCTCTTCGCTCATGCGGCTCAGAAAGCGCTTCTTCGCCGCCTGCACGTCGTCCAGCGTCACCACCTGACGTCCTTCCGCCGAAACCTGCGCCTCCACGCGCTGGCGCACCCGCTTCCGAACAAAGAACGGCGCCTTTTTCACCTCTGCCTCGGCATCTGCCTGCCACTTCATCATTTGTATCCACCTATTCCTCGCCTCTCTTACGCTATCGAGCGTTCGCCTTCGACCTCCTTACAGGTGGGTTCAAATCACACCGATCGCCAACGCCAGGGCAATCACCACCAGGAGCCCGCCGGTCAGGGCCTGGATCGTCGACATGGTGATCTTGTGAAGGAAGCGCCTGCCGGCCATGACACCGAGAAAGGCGGCGAGGGTACCCGTGAGAATCAGGGGCCACTGTTCGGTCCCCCTCTGCTGCCCGCAATGGACCATCGGACTCGCCGCGCCCTTGGACCTCCCAGGCGGGGCGAGTCCGATGCCGGACCTGCCCGGAACAAACCCGTCATTGGGTCAAAAGGTCAAGACCTTATCGGCGTCCATGGAAAGTTCATAGAGGTCATCCATCCATCCGATAGGGCAGGAGGCTGATCCCACGAGACCGTGGGATTTCATGCAGACGCCTCAGACATAGAAATCACCCTCGAACTGGTTCATCTGCCCCATGACGTCGAACTGATCACTGCCGGCCTGTTCGAAAAGGACTCCTTTGCCCAGCATGAAGACGCTGACCTCGTCCCCCTTCTTCACGCCGACATTGGCCAGCCTCATGGCGTTGTAAATGGTCTCCCCGTCCTCCGTGGTAATGATGAACAACACCTTCATGGTCGACCTCCGTTAAGGTTTTTTGATAAGAATTCGTCCATCTTTTGCCTATCCGTCGCACCATCGAGCGGCAGCCATTTCTTTTCAAAATTCGAAAAACCGCCTTGCATTCCTCGTCGCTTTCCGGATCCGCTGAGGCGAAGGGCAGAACCGTCAGAAGGCTGTTCCTGCGAAAAGCGGTTTGCGCTCAGCCACTACGGGCGTATGATAGTTTAGGAGAGTTAGATACACAAGGTTGCCGACCACACCGGTTTCGGCAGACAAGGCATCCAGTGGAAGTGTTCTGCATTTTGCGCAGAATCCGATCCCCGGCCGCCTCCGGCCCGGGCATCCCGAAGAATCCATCCTTCGCACAGGAAAACACATGCTGAATCGTTCAAACATCCTGATCGGCATTTCGGTGGCGATCCTCACCATCTCTCTGTGGGCGTTCCTGAACCGCCCCGAGCAGGAGCCGCGCTGGCCTCCGCGGATCCAGGGCTTTTCGTTTTCCCCCATGCGGGCGGGAGACGACCCGGTGCAATCGATCTACCCGAGCGAAGAGGAAATCGATGCCGACCTGGCCCTCCTCTCCGGCACGACCCACGCCATCCGCACTTACACCGTGGACGGCGTCCAGGGCCGGATATCGGAACTCGCTGAAAGACACGACATCAATGTGGCGCTGGGGGCCTGGATCGACGCCCGGCTCGACCGGAATGAAGAGGAGATCCAGCGACTCCTGAAAATCCTCGCCAACCCACACAACATCGTGCGCGTCATCGTGGGAAACGAGGCCGTCCTCCGGAACGACGTCCCGCTCGAACAGCTGTTCACCTATCTCGACCGCGTGCGCAGGGCCACCGACATCCCCGTCAGCACGGCGGAGCCCTGGCACGTCTGGGTCAAGAACCCTGAGCTTGCGGAGCACGTCGACTACCTCGCCGTCCACATGCTCCCCTATTGGGAAGGCATCCATGTCGACAGGGCAGTGGACTACGTCGTCGAGCGGATCGACGAACTGAAGACGCTGTTTCCCGGCAAACCCATCGTGATTGCGGAGGTCGGCTGGCCCAGCAACGGGCGGACCCGGGTGTCGGCCGTGGCCTCGATGTCCAACGAGGCGACGTTCCTGAGGCGCTTTCTGGATCGGGCCGGGAAAGAGGGTTACATCTACTATGTCATGGAGGCCTTCGATCAGCCCTGGAAGCGGACCACCGCGGAATCGGCACGATCGGTTCGACAAAGGGGAATTTAACCTTCCGCTCGACGTCATAGACCCCCCAGTAGGCCCCGACCGCCTACGCCTCGGCCACGGCCGGCGTCTGGATCGTCTACGATTATCTCCATCAGTACCTGACGCTGACCACGATCATCGTGGGGATCCTCCTGTTCTGCGGAATGGTGGGGGTCATTCTGGTCCTGCTGACCGAGTCCCACGAGTGGGCGGAAGCGATCTGGATCACCGGAAGACGGCGGGCCATCGAGCCGATTGTGGACTGCCCCGATGCCGACCTGCCGTTCGTCTCCATCCACGTCCCGGCCTACAACGAGCCTCCCGAGATGTTGAAACAGACCCTCGATGCCCTGGCCACCCTGGATTATCCCCGCTTCGAGGTCATCGTCATCGACAACAACACCAAAGACCCCGATATCTGGAGGCCGGTTGAAGCGCATTGCAGGGAACTGGGCCCGCGGTTCCGTTTTTTCCACGTGGACCCCCTGGCCGGGTTCAAGGCAGGGGCGCTGAATTTCGCCCTCCGGCAGACCGCTCCGGAGGCCCGGGTCATCGGCGTCATCGACAGCGACTATTGGGTCGACCCGCAGTGGCTGCGCGCCCTGGCGCCGCACTTCCGCGGGGATGCCTACGCGTTGGTCCAGGCCCCTCAGGATTACCGCGATGAGCACGAAAGCCTGTTCAAGTTCATGTGCTATGCGGAATACCGGGGCTTTTTCTACATCGGCATGATCACGCGAAACGAGCGCAATGCCATCATCCAGCACGGCACCATGACCCTCGTGCTCAAGAATGTGCTGGAGGAGGTCGGAGGATGGAGCGAATGGTGTATCACGGAGGACGCCGAACTGGGGCTGCGGATCTTCGAGGAGGGATATCAGGGCACATACATCCCTCAAAGCTTCGGAAAAGGCGTCATGCCCGACTCCTTCCAGGATTACAGGAAACAGCGGTTTCGCTGGGCCTATGGCGCCATCCAGATCCTCCGGCGCCATTGCGGCCTTATCTGCGGCCTGCGCAAGAGCAGGCTGACCTGGGGGCAGCGGTATCACTTTCTGGCCGGCTGGCTGCCATGGATCACCGACGGGCTCAACCTGGTCTTCAATCTGGGGGCGATCGCCTGGTCCGCCGCCATGATCATCAACCCGCGGAAGATCGACTCGCCGCTGATGGAGCTCTCCCTGCTGCCGCTCGCCTTCTTCGCCTTCAAGGCCGCCAAGATGCTCTACCTCTACCGCACGCGGGTGAACGCCACGCTCCGCCAGACCGCCGCAGCGGCCCTGGCGGGCCTGGCGCTCTCCCACACCATCGCAAAAGCCGTCATCACGGGGTTCTTCACCAGCGGTCTGCCGTTTTTCCGCACGCCCAAGTGGTCCCGCAAGAACGCCTTTTTCCAGACCCTGGCCTCGGCCTGGCAGGAGGCCGGCCTGGCTTTGGTGCTCTGGGGGTCGGCGGTCGGCGTCCATCTTTCCAAGCCGATTCGCGACCCGGATCTCAATCTGTGGATCGTGGTTCTGCTGGTCCAGTCGCTGCCCTACTGCTGCGCGGTCATCGTCGCCTTCATCAGTAGCCTTGGAAAACCGTCGGCGGCGGTTCCGAGCGGGGAAACGGAGGAGAGGAGGGTGCACGGTCGGCAATCTTGCAGCAGGGAGACGAGACCTTGAAGTCCTGAAGGCGTCAGCCGACTGCATCGGGACCACACGGAAATGAAAAGTCTATCCTCGCACGCTACGCGTGTTCAGTCCGACTGCATCGCGGCCGGTCCCGGTTTGACCGATATCCAGGAAATCGAGCGCTTGCTTAGGGGCAATCCGGAGGCCGCCCCTGGCGCCGAGATTGGCCGAAAAGACCATTTCCGGATTGGAAACTGAGTTCTACCTGGAAATCATTTCCAGGTAGAACCCCAGGAAAGGACAAGCCTTTGTGAACCCGAGGGTCCTCAGCCGCAGCGAAAGCGAGCCCATGACTGGGCAACGAATGCAGGGAAATCGGAATCAAAACAGACCAAAAATAACCCACTCGGGAGTTTCAAACCCCTGAGTCTGCGAACGGGACCACATCCATGGAGACCGCACCCTTCAATCACCCGGGTCTGATCATCGCTCTTGCGCTGGCAGCGGGAATGATTTCTCAAGCGCTGGCGCACCACCTGCGCCTGCCGGGGATCGTCCTACTTCTGGCTGCGGGTGTCGCTCTGGGACCGGACGGTGCCGGCCTCATTCACCCGGAGGCGCTCGGCTCGGGTTTGAATATTCTGACGGGTTTCGCTGTGGCCGTCATCCTCTTCGAAGGCGGGATCAACCTGAAATTCAGGCGCTTGAGGCGAACTCAGCACTCAATCCGCCGACTGATCCTTCTGGGCGGCCCCGTGACCCTGGCGGGCGCCGCGACGGCCGCGCATTGGATCATGGACTGGCCGTGGCAGACCGCCCTCCTCTTCGGCACCCTGGTGATGGTCACCGGCCCAACGGTGATCAATCCCCTGCTGAAACGACTGAAGGTCAAACGCACGGTGGCCACTGTGCTCGAGGCTGAAGGCGTGTTGATCGACGCCTTCGGTGCGGTCGTCGCTACGGTGGCCCTGGAGGCCGCCTTGAGCCCCGCCCACGGCACCCCTCTTGTGTGGGGCTTGCACGTCGTATCCCGCCTGGGATTCGGCACCCTTTGCGGCTGCGCCCTGGGTATGGTCCTCATCTTCCTCTACCGTCTCAAACGATGCATCCCGGAAGGCACGGAAAACGTATTCACCCTGGCCGCAATTCTGGCCCTTTTTCAGGGCAGTAACCAGCTGCTTCCGGAAAGCGGTCTGGCCGCGGTAACGACCGCGGGTATCATCGTCGGCAATTTCAGCACTCATGCCCTGCGCGATCTGGCGGAATTCAAAGAGGAGTTGACCGTCCTCCTGATCGGCATGCTCTTCGTCCTGCTCGCCGCCGATGTCCGCCTGTCGCACGTCATGAACCTCGGGTGGCCGGCCCTGGGACTCGTTCTGGTCCTGATGTTCCTGATCCGGCCTGCGGCCGTTTTCGCCGGAACCGTTTTTTCGGATCTGCAATGGAAAGAACGCCTCTTTATCGCCTGGATCGGCCCCCGGGGAATCGTGGCTGCTGCCGTGGCATCCTTTTTCGCCAACGCCTTCGGCGAAAGGGGACTAACTGGGGGCTACGAACTCCGTGCGATGGTTTTCCTGGTCATCGCCTCGACGGTCGTCGTCGCGGGTCTGACCGGTGGCTTCGTTGCCGGCGCACTGGGTCTGCGGCGGCCGAGTCAGGCAGGGTGGGTCATTTTGGGGGCCAACGCCCTTGCAAGGGGCTTGGCAAGATTGTTCAGAGAAGACAGCCAGGAGACCATCCTGATCGACTCCAATGCGGATCACTGCATGGCCGCGCAAAACGACTGCACCCGGATTATCTACGGCAACGGCCTGCAGTCCAGAAACCTGCTGCGGGCTGAAATCGACACGCGGCGCGGCGCCCTCGCCATGACAGGCAATGACGAGGTGAATTATCTGTTCGTCCAGAAGGTGAAGGAACAAACCAGAGGGATTGCCCTTTGGACTGCCTTGAAAATGGATTCGGAGACCCTGACCAGGAAGATGCTGCATAGATCCGGGATCCACCTCATTTTCGGCGCGCCGATCGACGTCGAGATCTGGGATCGCCGCTTCAGATCGAATCAGGTGTACCTCCAGCAGTGGCGATGCCGATCCAACCCTCCGCGATACGCTGAAGGCTGTCATCTGATGACGGGTTATCCGGGAAGCGGTCTGATTGCCGCCGCCATGCGCAGAGAGAAAAGACTGTCACCCGTCGGTGACGGCACACGCTTCAAGGCAGGGGACAAGGTCTATTTTTTCGTGTTCAAGCCCGAAATAGACACAGCCCGAGAATTTTTGAAGGCTGCGGGGTGGCGGCGCCTCGACCTCGAGGACCAAAACGCCTTCACGACCTCGACCTGCCACCTCAAACAGGGTAAACCCACGCCTTCGTGCGCCCAGACGGAACCATAGGGTAGACACCGGTACCGGCGGAACTTCGTGATCCCGAGCGGTTCAAGGTGCCCCATGAGCTGGTTCCAGAAGCCTGCCGGCTTCTCTTCATCGTACGGTCGAGCCCCTCCATCGGGTGGGCAACCGATGCGCTGCGACCGCTATCCAAACAAAAAAATTGACGTCTCGGAGATAGCATGGTAGAGGGGGAAAGAATATAATGAACGGCTGAAGCCGTTCCGGTCTGAGCTTCGGGCCATTACGGTCCAGAATATCACAGCCCTTCGTTAAAAGGGCGGAAGTACATGCTAAAAAGCAAGGCCACGAAGGTCTGAGCCCCCGATTGCGGGAGCGCCTTCGTGGCTTTTTTCGTTCAGGGGTCTTCCGGGGGAAGGACAAATCACAGGAAACGCCTGCTCGGATACGGTGATTATGCGGCAACCCCCGGGTTCCTTCGCGGAATCTTCTCCGATCGGTCATGAGCATGGCATACAACGCGTTGACAGGGAAAGAGGTTATGAAAAAACATGTTATGATAGCGATGGCCATCGCGGCCGGTGTGATATTAACCGGAAACACCTGGAGCGGAGAAGCATCCGCTCAAATGGGCCGAGGGCCATCGGAGCATTACGTAGAGAAGCGGCCGGAAGTCTCTGCAGCCCCTGAACCGGAATCCCCCGCGCTGTTCGAGAAAATCGGTGATATGATCACTTTCAGCTGTATCATCGCCGGAGCCTACCAGTATGAAAACCCGAGCGTCGGTGAAGACGACGACTTCGGGCGCGGCGCCCTGGCGATTCAACCGGAAGTCAGCATCAGCCCGACCCCGGCCGACGAGATCTTCTTCAAGCTCGGCTTTGGCGCAGGAAACGGCCTGAACATCGAAAAGCACCCGTTCGCCCTCGCCCCCTGGGCCGCTGATCTGGAAGACGACGTCAAGGATATCAACGGACGCAACCGGGATTACCTCTTGACAGCCTGGTACAAACACCTGTTCACTTTCGATGAGGGGCACACGCTGGGGCTCACGGGGGGCATCATCGATGCGACCGATTATCTCGACGAGAATCCATATGCCAACGATGAATACTCCCAGTTCATGAACGAGGCCCTGGTCAACGCCCCCAATGCATTCCTGCCCTCCTACGACCTCGGAGGAGCCCTGGAATGGGAGTGGAGCGACATTGCCCTGAAGGGGGTGGTCATGCAGATCGATGAAAACGACGAGGGCGATGCCTATGATTTTTACGGCGTCGAGCTGAACTACACGCTGGACACTCTCCTTGGGGAGGGCAGCTACGCCATCCTCCTGTGTGCGACCAGCCGTGATTTCAGCGGAGCAGGGGGGGCCGGCAAAGAAGCCCTGAAAGGAGTCGGCCTTTCGTTCGCTCAGCCGCTTGGAGAGAACCTGGGAGCCTGGGTCCGCTTCCGATGGTGTGACGATGAGGCGGCTGTCGATCACAAAAACCTTTACTCCGGAGGATTCGACATCAGCGGCAACCTCTGGGGCCGGGAGCTTGACAACATCGGCATCGGCTATGGCCGACTGGACGGCGGCAACCAGGACATCGACCGGGTCCAGGCGGCGGAGGCCTATCTGCGATGCGGGCTGAACGAGATCTTCGCCGTCACCCTGGATGTCCAGTATTTGGACGACCGATATAAGGCGGGTGCCGGTGAGGATGTCGACGGATGGATCACGGGTGTGCGGGTGACCGCGGAATTCTAACACCCGATCCGATCCATCCTTTTCACTCCGAACGCGAAGTCGGCTTGGCTTGTTTTTTCGTCCGGGAGAAGGAATTTTATGTCACGCCCCGCCTGATCAGGCCCGACGGTCTCTGGTGGACGTCGGTTTCTTCAACGCCTTCGTCTGCCTGTCAAGGCGCCGGGTGGGCATCTATCGCCCGTCTTTCCATTTTTCCCGATTGCAGCCGTTTCAAGCGTAACCACGCTTTCTCAGAACCAACAACTTCATCCGACAAGAGGTTCCATTATGCGCAAAGTCTTTTCATGCTTAACCGCTGCGGTTCTAACCCTCCTGGTGGCGTCTTTCGATCCCGCCTGGGGCCACTTCGGTGCGATCATACCGTCCGATGACATCGTGACCAAGGACGACCCAAAGAACCTGACTCTTCAGATCAAGTTCATCCATCCCATGGAGATGCATTACATGGACATGGCAAAGCCGAAGCAATTCGCCGTGGTCCATAACGGCGAGAAAACCGACTTGCTCGGCGGCCTTCGGGCGTCCAAGGGAAAAAGCCCCGATCAGACGGAAGCATTCACCTTCTGGACCGCCGATTTTGAAATCCGCAGACCGGGGGACTATACCTTCTACACAGAACCTGCACCTTACTGGGAACCCGCCGAGGACTGTTTCATCGTCCATTACACCAAGGTTTGCGTCAACGCCCTGGGTCTGGAAGCAGGCTGGGATCAGCCGGTCGGTTTGGAAACGGAGATCGTGCCGTTGACCCGCCCTTACGGGTTGTGGACCTGCAATGTCTTTACAGGCCAGGTTCTGCTCAAGGGCAAGCCGGTTCCGTTCGCCGAAGTGGAAATTGAATATCTGAATGAATCGCCCGGGAATGTCCATGTCGTCACGCCGCCGGCCGATCCCTACGTGACGCAGGTGGTCAAGGCGGATGCCGGCGGCGTTTTCACCTACGCCATGCCGAGGGCCGGCTGGTGGGGCTTCTCCGCCCTTAGCAAGGCCGACTGGAAGCTGAACCAGGACGGGCAGGAAAAGGAAGTGGAGATCGGGGCCGTCTACTGGGTGCGCACCCGCGATATGAAATAGTTTCCATCCGGGAATGGTCTTTTTAGCCAATCTCGGCGTCAATCTGCACGTTTGCTTGTGCGGCGACCACCAGGTCGCCTCCGCGCAAGCGCTTGGATTTCTAGACATTGGCTAAAAATCCTCATTCCTGGATTGGAAACTGGGTAGTACCGGGGGACCATTACCGGATGGACACGAACGGGCTTGCATCAGGAAACGGCCTTATCACCGGAATGGATTCGAAATTAACGGAGGTTTACATGAAAATCAGGCGTTGCGGAATTCTGGCCTTTGTTGCAATTTTCCTTTTCTCTGGGACCGCGCTGGCGCACAAGGTGAACGTCTTTGCCTACGCCGAAGCCGGAAAGATCTATACGGAAAGCTATTTCCCGGACGGCAAGGCCATTATCGGCGGCAAAGTGCAGGTGTACGACAGCTCGGACCGATTGCTTCTGGAGGGAGTGACAGACGATAAAGGATTGTTCAGCTTTGACATTCCCAAAATGGATGACTTGAAGATCGTCATCGACGCGGGCATGGGGCACCGAAACAGCTTCGACCTGAAAAGATCTGACGTGGAGACCGGCAAGTGATCCGCCTGCAAAAAGCCTTATTGACAGGTCTTCTGTGGGTTCTGTTTTTCGGCCCGCCTGCCCCCGTCCATGCGCAGGATCTTCCCGAGGGACAGACTCAGGCCATGATGGCCCTTCTTAAAGAGCAGAACAGCGCGCTGTCAACGGATCTCCGGCGCATTCAGCGTGAAATTGCAGCCCTGCGGGCGGATCTTGCCAGGCCCGGCGTGAAAGACATCTTCGGGGGCATCGGGTATATCTTCGGCCTGTTCGGGGTCGCGGCCTTCGTCGCCTCCCGCCGGAAATCCCCAACCCCTCCGGCCGGATGAAGAACATCTCGACAACGGTTTCACGTGAAACACGTGCGGGGTCATCATAAAAGGGAAAGACGCTTGTCGAGTAAGGGTGAAATGATGAGCTCGCGACTACGGGGGAGCGCAACTTGACCATCGAAGTCCTCATACTCCTGGCCATCGTCGCTGCAGCCTTCGTCCTTTTTGTCGGGGGATGGCTGAGGGTGGATGTCGTCGGCCTGCTGGTGCTCTCCGCCCTTGCCTTGACAGGCCTGGTCAACGCCCAGGAGGCGCTGGCGGGGTTCAGCAGCCCGGCGGTGGTCACGGTGTGGGCCCTGTTCATCCTGTCCGCCGGACTGACGCGCACCGGCATCGCCCACCAGCTCGGGCGGCCGCTGCAGCGCTTCGCCAAGGGCAGCGAAGCGCTGCTCATAACGGCCCTGATGGTTGCGGCCAGCCTGCTCTCGGCGCTCATCAACACGGTCACCGTCGCCGCCATCCTCCTGCCGGCGACGATGGACCTGGCCCGGCGCAGCGGACGCCCCCCTTCAAGGCTGCTCCTGCCCCTGGCGCTCGGGTGTCTACTTGGGGGCCCGTTCACGGGCATTTCCACCCCTCCCAACATCCTGGTGACCGACGCCATTCGCAGCGCCGGCCTGCAGCCCTTCGGCCTTTTCGACTTTACACCGATCACCGGTGCCATCGTTGCGGCCGGGATCTTGTTCATGGTCGTGATCGGAAGGCGTCTGCTCCCGAGCCGCACCACCCCGCAGGAAGGCGTTGACCGCCCCTCCATCGGCACGTCTTATCAGCTCGCTGCCCACATTTTTACGACACGCATCCCGAAAGGCTCTCCACTCGACGGCCGTACCCTCGCCGAGAGCAGGCTCGGATCGGCCCTTTATCTCACCGTCCTGGCGCTTCAGCGAAAAGGGGTGCTGATGCTCGCTCCCCGCCCGAACGACATCCTGCAGGCAGGCGACACCCTGGTTGTGCATGGCACCCCTGAACTTTTGGAGGGCTTCCGTGCCAGCGAGCACCTCCAGGTAGAGCCGGTCGAACTCGCCAAACACCTCTTCCCGCGATGCCTGCAAATCGCTAAGGCGCGCATTCCCGAAGGCTCGCCGCTGCTTGGCTCTACACTGGCGGAAAGCGGCCTGCGGCGCGAACATCGCGCCCAGGTGCTCGCACTCCACGCTTCGGATGAAACCGAGGTCAAAGATCTGCGGCGCCATCGTCTGGCCGAAGGCGAAAAACTGATCCTGCAGGGCGAGTCTGAGGCCCTCGAAAAGCTGGCGGCCCTCGGACTTATCTCGGATCTGCATATCGTGCCGGAGCACGAGGCAGGCATCCTTGCCGCCAGGCGCACCGAACTTCTGCCTGTGCGCGTTCCTGTGGGATCGGTGCTCGCGGAGCACAACCTGATCGAGAGTCGTCTGGGAAACGGGTTCGGTCTGACGGTGATCGGCCTCGCGCGCGGAGAGGAAGTGCTGTGCATGCCATCACCGGACGAAAAGATACAGCCTGGAGACCTTCTGGTGCTGCAGGGTTCGACCCGAGACCTCGAGGTGCTGGAAGGGCTTCAGGATCTGGAAATCTCGGAACGGTCCACCAGCCTGGCCGCCGAACTGGAATCCCAGCAGATCGGCGCAACCGAGGTTTTGCTCTCGCCCAGAACCAGCCTGGCCAGCCGGACCCTCGCCGATCTCCTTTTCCGCGAGCGCTACGGCATCAGTGTCCTCGCCATCTGGAGAAGGGGCCGCGCCTATCGGACCGGCCTTCAAGACATGCCGCTCCAATTCGGAGACGCCCTCCTGGTATATGGACAGCGTCAAAGCCTGGAAAATCTGGCCCGCGACCCCGATTTTCTCGTACTCGACGAAGCGGCCGCCCGGGCGCCCCGCCTCGAAAAAGCGCGGGTTGCAGTGGCCATTATGCTCGCGGTCCTCGCAAGCGCTATCCTCGGCCTGGTACCGATCGCCATTGCCGCCCTTACCGGTGCCGCGCTGATGGTGCTCTTCGGCTGCCTGAGCATGGAGGAGGCCTACCGGGCCATCGAGTGGAAAGTCGTATTTCTGATTGCAGCGATGCTGCCGCTCGGAGCCGCCATCGAAAACACGGGTGCTGCCCAGATGGGGGCCGGCGCATTGGTCGCCGCCGTCGGCGATCTTGGCCCGCGATGGGTCGTCGCCGCCCTCTTCGTCATCACAGTGCTCGGCACCCAGATCATCCCCACGGCGGCTTTGGTGGTCCTCATGGCACCGGTGGCACTCAGCGCCGCCGCATCGCTCGGGATTTCGCCCCATCTCCTGATGATGACCGTGGCCATTTCGGCCTCGTCGAGCTTCGCGAGCCCACTCTCGCACCCCGCCCATCTGCTGGTCATGGGACCGGGCGGCTACCGTTTCATGGATTACGTGAAGGTCGGCGCCCCCATCACGATCATCTCGCTGCTTGTCTCCGTCGCGCTGCTGCCGGTCCTGTGGCCGCCTTTCGGTTAGCCTTTAGCCACAGAAGCAGGCAAATAGGTCCGGCTGCGGCCCGGAAGCAGTTTTTTCGACCGGCGCGCAATCATGACAGCACCTCGGCCTGCACAACAGCATCAAGGGCGGGTGAAATTCCTTATAGGGGCCAAATCCTGGAGCAGTGCATCCGCTCTCGCCCCGGAATCGAACGGTTTCTTTCCCTTCCCTTTATAAAGATTCCGAAGGTTTGACCTTTTCACATCGTAATTTCCTGTTTGACATATCGGATTAAATCACATATTGTCGCCATCAATGATCGCAAAAGGAGTTCCTGCGTGGACCGGCTTCGAGGCTTTACCTATCGGTCGAATCTGTGAACGTCTCAACGTCTCACTCGGGGAATGATCTTTTAGCCTCTGATCGACAGGTTTACGAATGAGAGCAGGTCCGTTTCTGGTTGATTTCGAGTCTGATGATATGGCGGTTTTCTTTCATCGTAAATCAAGGTTCAAAAGGCGTCTCGAAGTCCTGAGGCGAGGCGATAAAAAGTCCACGATCGCTGCAAGCAAAGCAGACGAAATAATTAAGAATCTTATCGGGGAGGATTTCTCGCTTTTTGATGATATATACAATAAAACCAAACACGGGGAATTGCGAATTGATAAATGCATAAAATACGACTTGGGGAGTGGATACCGGCTGATATGCATAGAATATGGCGGCGATATTTTCATCACTTATGTGGGTACCCATGACGATTGCGATCGCTGGATCGAAAACAATAGGCGCTTTGAACCGGACTTAACGGATGCGATAGATGAAAAAAACCCTGAGGATTACACGCAGAGAGACAATAAGCCTCTGGATTTAAGTCGCGATGAAGAAACGGACTATGACGAAATCCTTATGAAGAAGATCGATCAGAATGTTCTCAGGAAGATTTTCTGCGGTCTGTGCAGTAAAGACACCGACTAGATGAAAAGCTGCAAGAGCTTTTAAATCAAATCGGAAAGCAGCTCGAAATAGCCATAGCTCTCTGGGATCATAAATCTATTCCCCGGCCAGCAGCGCTGCGCCGAAGGCGCCCACGGACTGCGGATCCTCCGGCACGAGCACCCTTCGGCCGAGCCTTTCCTCCAGCAGCCGGCGCATGCACGGATTCTTGGCAACACCGCCGGTGAACACGATGTCCCCCCCGGACGCAACCCGGCTGATCATGCTCGCAGCCCGGCGGATGACGCTGGCGTGCAGGCCGAGGGCGATCTCCAGCCGGTCGTTGCCCTTCGCGATCAGGGAGGTGACCTCCGATTCAGCGAATACGGTGCACATACTCGATATGCTGAGTTCTCTGTTCGCTTTAAGGGCCTCTTGGCCGAAGGCTTCGATGGCGAACCCCAGTGTTCTTGCCATAATCTCCAAAAATTTTCCGGTACCGGCGGCACAGCGGTCGTTCATCTCGAACTTTTTCACCTTCCCGTTTTCGAACAGCGCAATGGCCTTGCTGTCCTGCCCGCCGATGTCGAGCACGGTTTGGGCCTCGGGGAAGATTGCCCGTGCACCTCTGGCGTGGGCCTTGATTTCCGTCACCGTCGGTGCATCGAAGGAGATCTCGAAAAGATTCCGGCCATAGCCAGTTGCCATGATCCGGTCGAACGTCACCTCCTCGGTCAGCCGCTTCGCCTCGGCCATCGGGTCGAACCCGGTGTCGGCCTGCACGCTGGAAACGATCTCGCCTGCTTCACCCACAACCACCAGTTCAATGGTGCGAGAACCAATGTCGATTCCTGCAAAACGCATATGTATCCAAACCCCTCTTCGCCCAGGATGCGTACACCCTGAACATGCCTGTGAAAAACAACGGCCTTCCTTTCCGGAAGACATAGCCCTGCGGAGAATACCCACCGCCGTACGGCGGTCTTGATCCAACAGGAAACTTGGGACCGCCTGAACCGGAAGCAGCTGGAGGCACCTCTCGAGATCAGCGAAAAAACCCGTCTGAAGGGACGTTTTCGGCAGCCTGACTTACCGAAGCTGTTCGACGAACGCCTCCACCCGAGTCCTAAGCTGGCCGACGTCCTCCATACTGTAGTCGGTCTCGATGCGCAGACAGGGAATCGCCATATCCTCCAGGGCCTTTTCGACCGGCATGGACTCCATCAAATACGGCTGGCAGAACTGGAGTCCATAATGGATCACACCATCCGCATTGTAGGCGGCGACCATCTCCCGGATGTGCTCGAGCCGATCGGGATTGGGCGTAAAGATGGCGCAATCGACCTCGAAATAACGATCGACGATCGCATCCAGCATTTCATCCACGGTCTCACCGGTTTCATCGGTAAGATTGCGCGTGCCGCGTTCGCCCACGCAGGACTCCTCACCCACGATCACCGCCCCGGCGCCTTCGACGATCATGGGCAGTTTCCAATTCGGGACCGCCTGCGGACAGCCCGATACCAGGATACGCGGGGTCTTTTCGGGGAAGACGCCTTTCTTCAGCTCGATCCGCCGCTCCAGTTCATCACAGATCTTGTTCACGGATTCAGTGAACCGCGCCGGGTTGTCATAGAAAAAGACCTGATTGACCAACAGGGCATCCAGTCCCGATACAGGCGCCGGATCGGCATTCCGGAGCAGCGACAGCCGATGAACAGCGGCGCGCTTGGCATTGACCGTACGTATCGCCTGCTTCAGCGATTCGGCGGTCACCGGAATCCCGGTGAGATCCTCGACGGCTTCCTTGAAACGCAGATACTCCGCCTTCAGAAGGGCCTTCCCGTTTTGGGATTTGACCTGCGGGAGATCCATGACATAAAGGTTTTTGACGAGATCCTTCAAGGACTCGTAGGCCTTCTTCTTGCCGTCGCAGGTGTTCTCCCCAACGATCATGTCCGCGCTCTCGAGATAGGGGCAGACCTTGCCGATCTTGAAGCCGAAGGAGGATTTGATCAGGGCGCAGGTATTGCGAGGCAGGATTTTTTCCACATCCTCCATGGCGAAGTCCGCCCCCGAGCAAAGTCCCACCAGGGTGGCATTGGCGGCCAGGACGATCTCCTCCGGCACGAAAACGCAGTAGGAGCCGATGATCTTCCGCCCGGCTGCCTTCTCATCCAGCAATTCCTTGATCCTGAGGCCATGGACTTCGCTCATGACGAAGTCGAAGTAGCCCATTCCCTCCGGACGGTCTTTCTGCGACATGTAGATGTCCTGATACGCCTGTCCCAACACTGCCAGCAACGCATCGTGGGCCGCCAGGTCGAGTCCCAGGTCCGCCCACATGGATCGGTAATCCTCTGCCATGGTATTATGCTCCTTTCGATTCTCTCTTCGGTTGAACTTGCGCTTTTTGCAGCGGTCGACCAGATGGTGCGACCCCTATAGGTTCCCCGGCATGTTTTCCTACCGGCAGCGTTCCGCGATGCAACCCAGAAACGAAGCCTCCGGCGGGCGGCAGCGTGCCGGACTGGCGGGCAGACTCGCGGCGCTCGGCTTCCCGGCGCGAACCAGCTCGGAACGATGGACCCTTTGCTCAGAGTATCGAGCCTTCAAAAGACCGCCGGAATGCATAAACAAGAGCACTTGATAATATATAGTTTACCGATTTGTCAAACAGGAAATATTGATATAAAAACCCATCTCCATCGGGGCATACAATGGTTTCGCCTACACCGGCCGACACCTCGAAACCCTTGTAGGAGATCGGCTCATACCGGACACCTCCCGGACCTCGGACAGAGGAGCCTCGCGGGAAACGAAACTCTCTACGGCGAGGTCAAAAATGGCGCGAATTCAAACCTGTTGAGACCTTTGAGACCTGGTCGGCGGCATTTGTCTTTACACCCTCCAGACGACAAGGGGCTTCTTGCACGGCAGGCCTTTCACCCTA
This sequence comes from uncultured Desulfatiglans sp., assembly GCA_900498135.1. Taxonomy (NCBI): domain Bacteria; kingdom Pseudomonadati; phylum Thermodesulfobacteriota; class Desulfobacteria; order Desulfatiglandales; family Desulfatiglandaceae; genus Desulfatiglans; species uncultured Desulfatiglans sp. The sequence goes on along the minus strand of LR026961.1, from coordinate 1,620,414 downwards.
TCGAACCTGCCCCTTAAAATTCGGTCGTGTGGGAGATCGTTTGACGCACGGCGTCAAAATCAGGATTGCCGGAAAAGGTTTTCATGGTATGGTGTTTGGGATTTGAGATGGGTCTTCGGCACCCGTCCGGGCCAGCCGGGCACAACTACTCGGCGGGCCGGAACCTGTGCCGACACCCGCTAACGGGCAGTGCACTGGTAGGGCAGATGAAGGAATCATCGCCGATCATTGAAGTCGCCGGCCTCGCCAAGCATTTCGGCGATGTCGCGGCCGCCGAATCCGTGACTTTTGACATCCAGCAGGGTGAATTGTTCGGTTTCCTGGGCCCCAACGGCGCGGGCAAGACCACGACCATCAATATGCTCACCGGCTTGGCCCGCCCGGATTCAGGGACGATCCGGATCGGCGGCATCGATTGCACCGCCCGGCCGCGGGCGGCCCAGCACCTGATCGGGGTGGTCCCCGACGAAAGCAACCTCTACCCCGAACTCAGCGGTTTTCAGAACCTCGCCTTCTGCGGGGCCCTGTACGGAATGCCCAAACACGAGAGGCACGGCCGGGCCCGCAAGCTGCTGGACCTCTTCGGACTGACTGCAGCCGCCGACCGCAAGTTCAGCGGCTATTCCAAGGGGATGAAGCGTAAACTCACCATTGCCGCTGGAATCATTCACCGGCCCCGGATCCTTTTCCTGGATGAACCGACGACCGGGATCGACGTGGCGAGCGCGAGGCAGCTGCGGCAGCTCGTCGCCGAATTGAACCGGGCCGGCACGACCGTCTTTCTGACCACCCATTACATCGAGGAAGCGGAACGCCTCTGCCACCGGATCGCCTTTATCGTCTCGGGGCGCATCGTCCGGGTCGATACGGTGGAGAACCTGGTTCAGCCCATCCGGGAAAAACACGTCCTGGAGGTTGTCTGTGTGAATGATCCGTCCGATCTCCTGGTGCGGCTGGACAAATCCTTTCCGGGACATACCTTTGCCAGGCCCGGGCGGGGGCTGGTCCGCGTGGAGGCCGATGAACCCATTCGGGTCGGACCGTTGGTCCGTTTTCTCGAGGATCAGGGGGGCGAGGTTATAGAGGCGCGAAGGATGCGGCCGACGCTCGAGGATATCTTCGTGAAGGTTACCGGGATCGAAGCGGATGCTATGCGAAAAGAAAAGACCAAGGCGGGAGACGGCGGCCGATGAAGCTCTGGATCGCCTTCTGGAATATCCTGGTAAAAGACATGCGGACCTACTACCTGAAGCCGCCGAACGTCAGCTGGGGACTCGTCTTCCCCCTCGCCTGGACCGGGATGTTCTTCATCAAATCCGGAAGCGGCCTGGAGAGCATCCTGCGCCTGCTGCCGGGTGTGGTGGGGCTCTCCATCCTCTTCGGAACGACTTCCCTGCTCGCCGTCACGGTGACCTTCGAGAAGAAAAACCGCTCCTTCGAACGGCTGCTGCTCGCGCCGATCCCTTTCGAGTTTCTGATGCTCGCCAAGACCAGCGGCGCCATCCTCTTCGGGATCGCCAACGCCTTCGTACCCGTGGCAATGGCGGCATTTTTCACCGATCTGTCGGGCATAGCCTGGGGCATGTTCACCTGCGCGGTCGTCCTGATCGCCGTTGTCTCGACCTTTCTCGGTCTATTCATTGCAGTGGCCGTAAGCGAGGTCTTCGAGGCGCAGACCTTCTCCAATTTCTTCCGCTTCCCCATGGTCTTCCTGTGCGGGCTTTTCTTCCCTATCGACAGGCTCCCCGTATTCCTGAAGCCCCTGAGCTTCATCCTGCCCTTGACCTACGGGGCGGACATCCTTCACGGGGCCGTACACGGCGGGCACATGCTTCCCTTCGCCCTCGACTGGCTCATCCTGGGGCTGGCCTGCATCCTGCTCTTCGGGGTGAGCCTGTGGAACATCCAGCGCAAATGGATCGTCTGAGCGGCGGCGCAGACCGCGTCATCGCACGCGGCCATCGCCCGAAGCCAGGGTGAGGGCGGCCCCGCAAGAGTGGAAGCAAAGCCGCTATCCGGGCGGAGCCGCCGCCGCTCGCCCGGCAGTCGAGCGCTTGTGGCGCTTGAAGAACTGCCATACAACCTCAGCCGCATGGATGTCCATGCATTTCCTGCCGATCAGCCTCGGCCTGTCTGGGGCATCGATCCCCGGAACACTATGACCGCCACCTTCGACGACATAAAGCAGCACCTCCAGGGATCCACCCTCCTGTCGATAGGTCAAACGTTCGATGCGGCATTCATCATCCGGTGCAGTATCGGGAAGCATGACCCTTTCCGGCTCAGAGGTTATGTCATTGGCTTTGAGCCAGTAGGCAAGGCTCTCTTCAGTGGACAGGACCTTGCCGAATTCATAGCCCAGTACGCTCAACTCCCCTCCCTCCAACAAGAAAATGGGATCCTCGGTCCCGTTCATAATCAGCACAGACAGCGGAGCTGCGGGCTCCTCTCCGGCGATGGGCAAAGCGATGTTCGATATGAGCGGTGCAATGGCGGCCAGCCTCTTACCGATCTCAATTCCAAGTCGATGGGCCATCATACCACCATTCGAAAGTCCCGTGACATACACCCTGTCTTCATCGACCCCGAATTCCCGCACACACTCGTCGATGACCGCCGAAATAAAACCCACGTCGTCAACGGCTGTGGTATCCTTAAAAGGCCTTATGGATTTTTCTTTACCGTCATTCCACTCTCCATGAAGCCCTTTCGGATACACGACGATGAAGCCTTCGCGATCAGCGATTTCGTTGAATCCGAACCAGTCAGACAGGGTTTCGGCATCGGTGCCGCCGCCGCCGTGGAGAACGAAGACCGCCGGCATGGGTGCGCCCACCTTTTTCCCCTGCGGGACGTAAACCCAGTAATGCCGGTTCACACCATTGACCCTGAGTTCTTTCCCCAGCAATTCGTTTGGTTCAGCCGAAACGGACACTCCCAGCGCAAAAACCAGCAAAGCTGAGGCGTATGCAGCCCCCTGAGCCCAAAACATGCCTCTTCTCACAGTACACCCTCCTGCCACGGCCTGTAAAATCAAGGGAACCAGCGTCAGCACCCTTTTCACTGCGTCTCCGGCCTTCCTGCCTTCGTCTCACACCCCTCCAAAAGCCGCTTTTCGCAGCCGCTCTCCGGTGAATCATCCCTGTTCAACCCCGGAAGCACGTCCCGGAAGGCCTCTCCGTAGATATCCCAGATGGTCACGAACAGGGCGGCGACGATCGGCCCGAGGATGAACCCGATCACGCCGAACAGGGCGATCCCGCCCAGGGTGGCGAAGAAGATCATGAGATCGTGCATCTGCGTATCTTTACCGACGAGCCGGGGCCGCAGCAAGTTGTCCAGGCTGCCGACCACAACCCCGCAGAAGACCACCAGCCCTATCGCCTTGAGGTAGCTGCCGCCGAGTGCCAGGATGATGGCCGCCGGCACCCACACCAGGGCCGAACCGATGGCAGGGATAATCGACAGCACCGTCATCACGGTGCCCCAGAACACCGCGGCATCGATGCCCACGACTGCGAAGGCCAAACCGGCCAGAATTCCCTGCAGCGCGCCGATCACCGCCGTACCTTTCAACGTCGCCCGGGTCACCGAGGTGAATCGGGCCAGCAGCCGTCTTTCGTCCCGCTCTTCGAGCGGCAGGTAAAAGAGGATGCGATCGAGGAGCCGCCGGCCGTCGATCAGGAAAAAATAGCTGACGTAGAGAAACACGAAAAACATGAAAATGAAGTTGACGGTCCCAATCGCCCCGGCAGACAGATTGTTGACAAGCAGCGAACTGGCCTTGCCGGCGAGTTCACCGGCCTTGCGCAGGATCTGATCATGATAGGGCAGGATCTCTTCGTAAAAAGGGATCTTCTGGAGATAGGCCGTCAATCCGGCCGGCTCCGCGATCTGCCGCTGGACCCAGGGCGTGACGGTCTGGCCCACCTTCAGGGCCTGGGCTGTGATAATCCCGGCCAGTCCGGACAAAGGCACCAGGATAACGAACCCGAAAAGGAGCAGGGTCAACGCAGAAGCGGCCCTGGGACGCTCGCCGAGCAGGCGGGTAAGCCGGCGAAACACCGGTTGCGCCATCGCTGAAAAGATGCCTGCCAGCAGAATAGCCATCAGGAATTGGCTGATCATGGCCAGGAAAAGAGCCGAGATCAGCAGGACGAAGAACAGCAGGACTAGAATATCGACGGTGCGGCGCTGCATGGCATTCCTCCGTTTCATCGCCTCGGCGGCTTCCCCCGCTGATGGATGTCATCCGGAAACGGATGAGCGGTGCAATCAGGGTTCCGGTCCAGGAATAAGACCTCTTCTTTAAAGGCTGCATTGGTTCGGTCCCGCCGTCCAGGGCGGCCCGGTTGGGCAAAACCGGGAAGACCGGGCACTTGCGCCGAGGTGATTTTGGAGCTGTCGCGAAGCCGGAGATTCAGATAACCCGCTCGATCGGCCGAAAAAACCCTTTTCGGAAGGACAGCGATCGGGGCCGGAGCGAGGTTCGATCGGGCGGCGCTCCGACATGCCCCTGGCCAGGGTTCCACTGGGCCCATCAGCTGAACACTCGCAAAATTCTATCGGCCTGAAGCGAATTTATCAAGAAAGGAGATAGGGAGTGCACCGAAGCCGATTCCGTTCAAGAAGGCAGGGGCGCGACCCTGCGATCCTGAAAGCCGGAGGAATCGATCCATCAAGAGGAAACGGGGGGCTTGAGGGCCTCGAGCAGGTAAAACCCGGGCTCGTCGATCAGGCGGCGGACCGCGAACCCGGCCTCCTCGAAGAGGCCTCGCATAGCGCCGGCCTCGGGCAGCTGATCATGCATGACCGGCGTCCCCGCCTTGCGGTGGTGGTCGTTGATCTCGCGGGATGAATGAAAGTGCGCCACCGACAAGCTTCCCCCTTCCTTGAGAACCCGGGAGAGGGTCGCCAAGGCCAGCGGCTTGTCATCGAAATGCGGGAAACAGGCATAGCAGATAACGACATCGCAGGCAGCGTCCTCGAGCGGGATGTCCTTCACGTCGGCCACGATGAACCGCACCCGCGGGTCCGGGTGAAGCTCCCGGTTGACCGCGATCATGCGGGGGGCGTAGTCGAGTTCGAAGACCAGACCGTCGGATTCCACCCGCTCGAGCAGATGCGGGACCAGTACTCCGGGACCGCACCCGACATCCAATACGCGATCCCCGCGCCGGACCGGGATTTCCTGAAAAAGCCGCGCGAATTGATCGCGATGCCGGTCCATTCTGCCGGTCGCAGGATCCCGGTAAAAGGTGTCCATCCACCTGGGGGCCCTCTCATCGAAAAAGGCGCGGCGTTCCTCATAGGCTGTGTCCTGCTTCTTCGAATTCATCTTTCCTCCGTCCACTCCATCCACTGGCAGGCGCGCAGGGCCCTGGCCGTCTCCCGGTCCACCCCGTATACGCTCTGGTAAAAATCCAAAATCCACTCGGCAAGGTCCACATCCTCGAACCGCTCGGGATAAGCCGCCTTGGCCATGACCATGACATCGATCGGATATTCGAGCCGCTTGTCGCAGTTGCACGGGGTCCAGGGCAGGGCCAGGACCCGGCGGTTCCGGACCGCTTTCAAGTCCTTCAGATGCCGGTAATACGGGGCATCATAGAGTTCCTGCGGCGGATGATAGCCGTAGGCGGTGATGAGCACGATCACCTCAGGGTCGAGCGCCAGCACCTGCTCGGTGCTGAGGACATACCAGGCCCCCTTCTCCCGGAAGGCATTCTTCGCCCCTGCGTAGACCTCGAGAAGGTGCGAATCGATGGTCCCAAGGCCGCGGACATTTCCGGCCCCGCCGGCATCCCGCGCCTTGGGCGAGAGGCCGAAAAGCAGCACACCGGGACGCCCGGTCTCCGGAATCCCTTCCGTCCGGCGGCGCACTGCTTCGACCTCGTGCTCGAGGACGGCGGCCAGGCGCTCACCTTCGGGCTCTTTACCGAATGCCCGGGCTATGATGCGGATCTCTTCCGAAAGCGTGCGCAGATCCGGCTGCTCGAAGGTGTTCGGCGCAAAGAGGACGATCAGGGGGATGCCCAGGGACTCGATCACGCGGATCGTTTTCTCGGCCTTTTCGTCGCGCGCTCCAATCGTGCAATCTCCCACCCGCAGCAGGACGAGATCAGGCCGGAGGGCGGCCAGCGCTTCGTAGTTGATGCCGGTGCCGCTCTGGGCCACCAGCGGAAGAGTCAGAAAGCCGGGGTTCAAACAGGTCAGAAGGTTCATTCCGCCGCGGAAATGAAAGGAGCCCCCGTCGGCTGCAGGATAATCGAATTCCCAGTGCCTCGGGATGCAACTCGACCCCAATCCCACAATCCTGTCCGCCACGCCGAGCACCGTCATGACACCGGCGATGAGGCCGTCGTCGATGGTGACCACCCGCTCGATCCTCTCCGGGAGATGAACCGCCACACCCCGATGATCCGGCACCACATGCTCACCCTGCCCCGCATGCGCCGGAACGCTGCCTGCCAGCGGCATCATGGCGCAGACGGCTGCCGCAAAGAGCACCCCGCTGGCGATCCGCCGCCAGAGTCGCGGGAATCGGCGGCCGCCTCTTCCAAGAACGGATTTTATGAGAACTTGGAGCCTCGATGCCTTCATGCCTTCTCCTTCCTCTTCATTCTGAATAGCTCCCCGCTTCATCCGGTCACGGATCTGCACCCCCGTTTATGCGGCGATCTGCGGCCCTCCTCCGCATCGACGCTCACTTTCACGATCAGCCTCACCTTCAAGAACCTCGGCGGAGCCAGGTCCGCACCTGCAGCGAGAAGGCTTTGCAGGCACAGCCTGCGAAGAAGATCCCCCATTATAGATTGGAAACCCGCCCCCGCCTTGCCACTATTTCCGGATACAAACTCCCCTGAACATGTTTTCGATCGGCCGCGGAGGGCCCCTCGATCGAGCGTCGCGTCAACCGCCTCCGATCAATCCCCTGGGAAGCGGCATCCAGGTCATAAAGGCCTTCCCGATCCATGCCTTCCCTTCCCGCGAGGCCGCTCGGCAGCACCATGCGTACCCCCCCGACACGGTGGACCGCACAGGTGCCCTCGTAAATCCGGTCCAGGATCTCTTGGCTCATCGCCCTGTCGGGTGACCCATCGGCGATGACGCCGCTGTGGTTCATCACCACCACCCGGTCACAGAACCAGGACACATGGTTGGGATCATGGCAGCAGGCCAGGATCGTGATGCCGCGGGCCGTTACACTGCGCAGGACCCCCCAGATCTTCACCTGGTTGTGGAAATCGAGGGCGGAGGTCGGCTCATCGAGGAAAATCACCCTGGCCTCCTGCGCAATGGCCCGGGCGATGAGGACCAGCTGCCTCTGCCCCCCGGAAAGGGCATTGTAGGGCTGGTCGGCCCATTCGCTGATCTCGAGGAGTTCCATGGCCTCCTCGGCCTTCTGATAATTGCCTCGGTCGATGCCGAACATCCCCCCGAGGTGCGGGGTGCGCCCCATCAGGACCACCTCCAGGACACGATAGGGGAACGGGGGTTTGTGGTCCTGAGGCACGTAGGCCGCGAGCTTCGCCATCTCACGCACCTTGAGCCCCTTGATATCGCTCCCGGCCAGGCATATCCGCCCGCCCTGGGGCCGCAGAAAACCGAGGCAGCATTTGAAGAGCGTCGTCTTGCCGCAGCCGTTCGGGCCGAAGAGCCCGCAAAGCTCGCCATGACCGACCTGAAGCGTGACCCCCTTCAGGACCGGCACGCGATGATAGCGAAAATGCACCTGTTCCACTTTCAGCATCATTCCACCTCTCTCTAGGGCCTGGGCAATGCCGCCCGTTCTCGACGATCGGCCCTCGTGGCTCATGTCCCGCAACCCGGCAGGGCTCCAGCCCCAAGACTCCGTTATTCAGCAGCTTCGCGGCGGGTCCCGCTTTGGCCGATATCAAGGCAGTCAAGCGTTGCGGAGGCGACTTTTAGGTCGCCGCACAAGCAAACGTGCAGATGGATGCCGAGATTGGCCAAAAAGACCATTTCCGGATGGAAAGGCTAACCAAAGACCATCTTCCCCCTGCTTCGCAGCAGGTAGAAGAGGTAAGGCGCCCCCAGCAGGGACGTCAGGATCCCGATCGGGATCTCGGCCGAGGTCAGCGTCCGCGCCAGGGTGTCGCACACCACCAGATAAATGCCTCCCAGCAGGGCCGCCGCGGGAAGAAGATAGCGGTGGTCCGGCCCCACCATGAGGCGGGTGGCATGCGGCATCATGAGGCCGACCCAGGCGATGACCCCCACCGATGCGACGGACACCGCCGTCGCGAGCGTGGCCAGGGCAATGAACAGACCTTTCCAACGCTCCGGATGCACGCCCATGGCGCGGGCCTCCTCGTCGCCCATGGAGAGGACGTTCAGCTTCCAGGCATGCAGCCACATCCCGGCAAAACTGACCAGCACCACCGGCGCGACGATCTGCACATCCCGCCACCCGGCATAGTAGAAGCCTCCCATGAGCCAGAAAACGATCTCCCGCAGGGCCGCATCATGGGCCATATACTTGAGCACCCCCACCAGGGATGAAAACACCGAACCGATGATCACCCCGGCCAGGACCAGACCGACCACGGAGGTCTCGTTGCGGACACGTCCCAGGCCATAGGCGCCGCAGACCGCCAGGGCGCTGAAGACGAAGGCCAGGCCCTGAATGGAAAGGGCGAAGCGCGGGAACAGGATCCCCAGCGCCGCGCCGAAGGCGGCCCCGGAGGAGACCCCCAGGATGTAGGGCTCGACCAGGGGATTCCGGAAACACCCCTGAAAGACCGCCCCGGCCGAGGCCAGGGCCACCCCGACTCCGATATTCAGCAAGAGCCGCGGCAGCCGGAGATTCCAAATGACCGTGCAATGCAGCGGACTGATGCCGCCGTCGTCCAGCTCCGGGAAGAACCGGCCGAACAAGACCCTGAATACCTCGGCGGGTCCGATGTCATAGGCCCCGACAGTCATGCCCAGCACCGCCGACCCTCCCAGCAGCACCAGCAGAACCGCCAGGACGAGATACCTGTTGCGCTCCGAGGCGCCTGCTGCAACGGGACCGTCCCCGCCCCTATTCATCGGCCGGCCCTGCCCCTGCAAACCTCCCGCCGGGTGCGGCCGCGTCGATTGAGGCTCGCTTCGTAAGGTTTGCCCTCCAGGAACCGGCCGACGAACAGCAGGCCCATGAAGTCCTCTTCCTCTTCAGAGAGGTCGGCGGACATGCGGTCGAGACGGCCGCGTAGCACGCGCTGGCGCTCCGGGTAGCCGGCCCAGTAGACCACGGCGCAGGGCGTGTCTCCCTGCAGAACTCCCCGCAGAACCTCAAACACGTGTCCGGCGTCGCGCAGGGCCATGTAAAGGACCAGGGTGCAGGCGTGCCGTGTGACATCCGCCAGCGCAGCGCGGTCCAGCCGACCGTCGGGCCTCAGGCTATAGGGGGAGGTCTGGACCAGGTAACGGACGTCGTGCGCGGGGATCGTGCTTTGCCCGAGGGCGGCCATCGCCGCTGCGTCGCAGCCCATACCCGGGATGATGACCACCTCATCGGGGTCGAACGGCTCCTTGTACCAGTGGCCCGGACCGAAGAGGCAGGGGTTCCCGGTTTCCAGGAGGCCGAAATCCTGCCCTGCGGCAAGGACCTCGCGGATCAGTCCGACCCGCTCATCCCGCAGTCGGAAACGCTCCTCCTGGAAACGCTCCCGCTCTGCCTCGCCCAGATCCCAGATCCGCTTCCCTTTGAAGTCGAACAGCCCCTTCCAAGGGTCGAAAAGCACGGGCTTCCCGGCCATGTAATCGGCGAAGAGCTGAACCTGCTGCTCCGGGGCCGCCAGCACCTGCACCCGCTCGAGCGCTTCCAGCGCCTGCAGGGTGCAGGTCCGAGGGCCGGCCGGCCCCGTGCTGATCACGAAGAGCCGTCCGGACCCCCGTTCCCCGGGTGAGGCGTCCGTCGAGACATCTATCCACTCCCCGGTTACGCCCGAGCTATCAAAGGACGGGGGCATCAGAACCGCGCCCCGATCTGAAAGCCCCAGACATATTTGGGCATGAAATAGCCCGACTGCTCCTGATAGTCCGTGCCGGTCACGTTGCCCATGAAAACGCTGGCGGTGTACTCCATGCCCTGGAAGCGGAAGGTCTGCTCGAACCCCAGATCCAGGGTGATGTAGTCATCCAGGACGGTGCCTTTCTGGGCCTCGCGTTTATAGACGTAGCGTGAGCTCAGCTGGAACCAGCCGTCTTCCCACACATTGTACCGCGCTAGGAGTTTGACTTTGTGCTTCGGCAGGAGCCCCGGCAAATAATAGGTCCATTCCTTCTCGAAGACCGGGTTTTCCTCCACGTCATATTCCTGGTAGACATAGGCCAGCGTCGCCCTCAGTCTGGGACCGAGTCGAACGGCCGCCTCCAGTTCGCCGCCATAGAGCTTGAAGTGATCGATGTTGTAAAGGCAGCCGCTCCCAAGCCCCGTTCCCGGAGCCGTGATGCCGTTGTCGTTGATGAAATCTTGGATGTCGTAATACCAGACGGCCGCTCTGAGCGTCGTCGCCTTGAAATCCTGAATGAGACCCAGTTCATACTCCCACGCCGACTCCGGTTTCAACTCCGGGTTGTCCTGTGAGGCGCACCGCGCCCACCAGTAGTAGTCTCACGGGCACGGGAGGCGGTATGACCGGCTGACAGCGGCATAAAGGGCCGTATCCGGCGCAGCCTGGAAATCCGCCTTCAAGCTGGGATAGAAACCGCTCTCCGTCTGCTGCTTGCCGCCTGTCGGCATGACGGGCTTATCGACGCCCTGTTCCATCCAGGAGTAATAGGTGTCCATGTCCACCTTGTAGTAGCGAACCCCGGGGGTCAGGCGCCACTTTTCACCCAAGCTGATCACATCCTGCGCATAGGCCGACTGGACCTTGTAGATGCTCGGGTTGGCCGGGGGGCTTCCCAGTTCCTGGTATTCAAGCCCTGCGGTCACCAGGTGATGATCGCCCAGTTTTACATCCCCGTACTGGAGGATATACCCCTCGGTGCGATCGTTCACCTGGACATCGTTCGTGAAGCTCGTCCCCGAATAGCTGCTCACCCAGCGCCGGCCTTCCTGGCTGAAAGCATGGAACTTGAATTCCCCCGGACCCACCGGCATACGGAAGATGGCATCCAGGTAGGTGGTGTGCTTGGTCCATTGGGGGACTTTGTCTCCCGGGTATTGGACCGAGGAGGGGAGATGCCTCAGATTGTCTGCATCCGCCGGAATAAAAATGGGGTAATCCGGATCGTAATCCGGCCGGGATGGATCGTTGATCACAGGAAACCCGTAGTTCACATCCGTGTACTTCGCACCCAGTTCGATCGTCGCATCCTTCGGCAGGTAAAAGCTGAGATGCCCGTTGTAGCTGTGGTTGTCCTGGAAATTGTTTCTCAGATATCCGTCGGTCTGCTGGCGGCTGGCCGAAACATTGTAGCCGATCCAATCGGCCGCCCCCCCGTTGACCGACGCCGACAGGTTCGAGGTATCGTAGCGGCCGATCCCTGCTCCGACAGTCGCATCAGGCTTGAGGTTGGTGGTCTTTTTCCCTTTTTTCGTGATGACGTTGATCACCCCGCCGATGGCGAAGGGATGCAGCACGGAGTGGCCGCCGCGAATGACCTCGATCCGTTCGACATCGTCCATGTTGATCGTGGACCAATCGACGATGTAACGGCCGTTGTGGCCGGTCTGGTTGATCCGGCGCCCATCGATCTCTATGACCATCCGGCCTTCGTTCAGCCCCCGGATGGACACCTCGTCTCCCGGGCTCGCCAGGAGCGGGTTGATGCGCTGCACATCGATGCCGCCGATCTCGTTCAGGACATCGGTCAGACTCCGCACCTCACCGGGCTTTTTGAATTCATCCATGCGGATGATCGTCTTTTCCGTGGTGATCTCCACGCCCGGCTGCGGCGCCATGACCGTAATCTCGCCGATGTGGTGGGTCTCTGTTTCCTCCTCCTTCACGTCGGCCGCTTCCGAAACATGCGGCCAGCACAGGATCAACCCGAGGGCCGCCAAACGGGCCCATCTTCCTCTTCCTGCCCTCACAGCATCATCCTCCCTGTAAAATGAGTGATATGGACTGAGATCAGGGAGAAGCCCCGCAGGACAGACAGGCCCTTCCAGGCGGAAAGACGCTCTTGACGGCCGAACGATTTCTGTTTAGAACTATGGCCGAGGCTCTCGCACAGTGCGGGGCTTCACCCGATGGAAGGCAGCCACCCGGTTCTTGGCGGACAGGGGCTGCCTTCCTGCATTGTTGGATTATCTATCGTGTTCCGGTCGATGCATCACCCCTTTCAGATCCCCATTCGTCTGCAAAAAAAGAAAAGCCACGAAAGCGCCTTGGATTCCAATCCAAAACAGCCTTCGTGGCTTCTAATGGTTTTCGCTCTTAGATTCCGGTCGCCCAGATGGGGCCAGCAATTTCTTATTGCCGTTCTACGCCTGTGCTGTGTAGCAAAAGGCCTGTCTCCTGTCAAGCGGAATTCGGCCCTCGACCAGGAGCATTTGCCGCGAGCGCAGCCTCGGGCGGAAAAACCCGCTTGACCGCCAGGGCCAAGCCGATCCATGACCTGCAAACGCTCGAACCTTGAAATTCGCACAACCGCGCAGCCAAGACATCTCTCGAGATATAACGGCCGATCGTCTTCCGCGCCCTGGCGACTGCCCCTTGTACAGCCCTGGCACCAATCCAGGCCAAGAGAGCCTCGTTTCGTCAGAGAATCGGGCGATGACTCCCTGGCGGAAGCCATCCATCATCGAAAAGGGAGGCCCCGGATTGACGGAATAGCGCCTGCAATCTATATTGAAGGCGGATTTTCCCCGCCGGTTCATTCACCGGCAAGAGACTGAACCTTTTGAAAAGGAGCGCGTCATGCCCGAAAAACTCGAAGCAGCCATGCAGGAACTTCAACGTGAATGCCCGTCTCTTATGGAGCCTTTCGGCCTGCTTCACCAAGCCGCTGTCGAAGACGGCGTGCTGAGCGCCAAAACGAAAAAGCTGATGATGATCGCAGTATCCGCCGCCACCCGGTGCGAGCCCTGCCTGCGATTGCACGTGAAGGGCGCGCTCGAATTGGGGGCCACCCGGGAAGAAATCCTCGAAGCCGCCGGAGTGGCGATCCTCATGGGTGGGGGGCCGACGGCCGCCTATTGCGCCCTGTATCTGTTGGACGAGCTGCAGCGTCGAAAGAAGTAAGCGTACTTCGTGTTTAAGATATTTTGTTAACAACCACAGCGTCTGGATCTCTCAACACGCTGTTTGGTCCAGGCAAGGTCATGTTACTGGTCCTGAAAGTATGCGCCGAGAGCATTGACCAGCAGGATGAGGGAAAGAGAAGGAACCGGATGTTATTCACAATCTTACAGAGATTCGTTTCACAGATAAGGGGTTGCCAGCCGATGAACCGATCGCGGCACCCTACCTTTTAGGTTGCTGAATCCCAACCGAAACAAGCCACCAAAATGAGTAACGACTTTAAAATCAGCTAACACACTATAATATCAGTCCTTGGTGAAAAAAGCAAACTTGCGTTAATATCTTGGTTCCAATTCGCAACGCCGCAGCGCTGATGCTATTGCGCCGTAAGTGCCGAACGCTTCCTCGATCATGCCCATGTTCAATCCAGTAAGACCTTTTCCAGGGCGCCAGTTCCACTTTCAGATGCAGAAGTTGCATAGGATTAAATCTAGTAAAATCGTGACCCTTACTATCACAATTATTTTTTTGCCAGCGTTTTTGTGGAGACTTAGCGTTTCATCTCAAATTTTCAATTAGATTTTGACACGGTCTCATGCCCGATGTTATATGGTAAAATAGATATTTTGCAAAAAATAGAAAATAGGCAGTTAATCAGCATGGTTGAGAATGAATCATAGTCAGCGGATGTCTTGTGCTCGTTCCCGGGAGCGAAAAGCCCGCCATCCAAGCCATTTGACGTTGGCACATCGGCTCTTAGACTTTCCGCCAGAAACTGGCTCAAAGCCGGCTCCGGCCAGGCTGCGGGGCGTTGAACATCGGGTCGGTCCCTCCGGGCATGCGCCAGCCGCTCCAGCCCCTATCAGCTCTGCCGGAAAGCTGGTCACGCATTTCATCCTGAGCTTTGAATCGATTGCTCCTAGGACAGATCCCGTCAAGAGTGTGCCGCTGCTTTTCCCAGAAGAATTCCGCCTTTCTATTTCGCCTGGTCTCTCAAGGCCGCGTGACCGGGGGCGGAGTGCCTGGGCACGACATTGCCCCTTTTCCGCCCTGCTCATGCAGTTCTCACTAGTGTTTAGATTTGCGGGGTGGTCGGGGTGCGCACCTTGCGTGTGAACGGAAGAGGTGTCTGACAGGGAGTGTAGGACCATGCGGATACTGATCGTGGAAGATGATTTGAAAATATCGGCATTTGTCAAGAAAGGCCTCGAGCACGCCGGTTTTGCGGTGGATCATGCCGGAAATGGAGAGGATGGCCTGGACATGGCATCGACAGGCGTGTACGACGCCTTGGTCGTTGACATCATGTTGCCGAAAAGAAACGGCCTCAGTTTGATCCAAACATTGCGGCAGGAAAAGATCAATACTCCGGTTCTGATTCTGAGTGCGAAAGATTCGGTCGATGACAAGGTGGAGGGACTTCAGCTCGGAGGCGATGATTACCTTACCAAGCCTTTTGCCTTTGCGGAACTTCTTTCGCGCTTGCAAGCGCTGATACGGAGGGCTGGCGGTTTTGCCGAACCCGCCCGACTAACGGTGGGTGATCTTACTCTTGATATTTACAAACATGAGGTAATGCGTGGAGGCGATCACGTCATCCTTCAGCCACTGGAATTCTCGCTGCTGGAGTATCTTATGCGGAACAAAGGGAGAGTTGTTTCAAAAACAATGATCATGGAGCATGTATGGGACTACAACTTTGATCCATTCAGCAATGTTGTTGAAACAAGGATTTATAAATTGAGAGAGAAAATTGATAAAGATTATAATCCTAAGCTAATCCATACGATTCGTGGTGTTGGATACGTTATAAAAGAAAATGTTTAGATTTAAAGTGAATATAAAACTAAAGCTTTTCTTGTGGTATACTATCACAATGGTATTAACGCTTTTGTTTTCATTTACTATTTTATATTATTTTTTGCATGAGTCAACACTACAGAGGATTATAAATGATCTCTATTCTGAGCGATATGAAATGCAAAAACTCTTGGAATCGGATGGCATCGATGCCGTCTGTTCACTCGCCATTGCTGAGGCTGAATCTGAAGGCGTCGACAAGGTGTTTGTGAGAATATTGAATTACGAGATGGATATAATTTCGCAGTCGGACATGGATTCGTGGGGTTACATTCCCTTGGAACAAGAGAAATTTCGCCCTGTGGATGATTCGGACGGGGCTACAGTGGATAGGCTCCGTAGAGAAAATGGTGAAGAGATTGACGTGCTTCATGGGACCATAGGAAAAGGATATTATGTCCAGATTGGGCAATCGCTGGGAGAGGAAAGGCTTCTGCTCCAAAAGTCAGTCGAGATTTTTTCCACGGCTGTGCCCGTGTTCATCCTGGTGGCCGGCCTGCTCGGTTGGTTTGTGGCCAGGCGCACCCTGAGCGGCATTCAGGCATTGACCAGGACCGCTGAAGAGATTTCCAGAGGCCACTTCCACAGACGTGTCGAAGTCAGGAGCGGGGGGGACGAAATCGAGAAGCTTGCCGAAACGTTCAATGCCATGCTGGAGCGTATCGAGTCCTTGGTTGCCGGCATGCGACAGGTGACGGAGGGCATCGCCCACGATCTCAAGAGTCCCATCAGCAGAATTCGAGGTACAGCCGAAATGAACATAGAAACAGGCTACAGCCAAAGAGACTGTGAAGAGATGGCAGGCAACACCATCGAGGAGTGTGACCGCCTTCTGGAAATGATCAACGCCTTGTTGCAGATTTCAGAGGCCGAATCGGGGGCCATGAAAATCGATTCGGAGTTCCTGGATATGAGCTACATGATCCGGAGTGCATGTACGCTTTACCAGGCATCAGCCGAGAACAAGGCGATCTCCCTGGAAACAGAGGCTCCGGAATATGTCTCTTTTTACGGGGACAAGCGCAGGCTGCAGAGGATGATCGCGAATATTCTGGACAATGCCGTCAAATATACCCCCGAAGGCGGCCGCATACGAGTGGTCCTCGAGGATGCGGAGGACCGCATTTCCATTACGGTGGCCGACACGGGAGCGGGGATCGCAGCTGAAGACCTGCACCATATCTTCGAGCGTCTTTATCGTGGCGACCGGAGCAGAACGACCCCCGGGCATGGACTTGGTTTGAGCCTCGCACAGGCCGTGGCCTTTGCACACGGGGGCGAGATCCTTGTGGAGAGCACGCCCGGTAAGGGAAGCACCTTCACCGTCATCCTGCCCCGCCCAGAGTCCCGCTGAAAACACATCCCCACGCCGTTCCACATTCTTCCCTGATGATCAAAATGTAATGTAACGATCATCATCCGGTTATCTTCCAGCTGTATAGTGGCATCACGCTTTCGGTGATGCTTCCCGTCCAGCCTCCGTAGACGGCGCACATCGAGCCCGATGCGATACCGGTTTTTCGCAGAGGATTAATGCAAGGCGGCACGTTTGCCTGGAAAGCGGCAGAGGTGGAGGGTGTCGCTGGAGCGCCGGCCTCGACGTCGTACTGCCTCAAAACGGTCATGAAGCGCGCAGAAAGCCGGTTTCTTGACGGAGGAAGGCCTTTTCGATTCCCGCAGCCTGGATGACGCTGCACAGCCGGCGTTCCTCCAAAATCTTGCGTGGCTACTCGGTGCGCGGTCCCGGTGAACCACACGAACAGGATGGTCTGATGCGAAACGAGTTCCTGCCCTTTTCCCGCCCGTGCTTGAGTGCCGAGGATGCCGACTCTGTCCGCGAAGTCCTGGCCTCGGGCTGGGTAACCACGGGGCCCAAAGCCGCTTTGTTCGAGGATCGCTTCCGGGAGGCAGTGGGGGCCGGAGGCGCCGTTGCGCTGGCCTCTGGAACGGCCGGATTGCATCTTGCCTTGAAGGCTCTCGATGTGGGGCCGGGGGACGACGTCGTCACCCCCTCCATGACGTGGGTTTCCGCAGTCAATCTAATCGTGCTGGCGGGGGCGAGGCCTGTCTTCGCCGATGTCGAACGCGACAGCCTCATGGTGAGCGCCGAGACCCTCGAAGGATGTCTTTCCGACAGGACTAAAGCCATCGTTCCGGTGCACTTTGCGGGCGCCCCGCTGGATATGGACGCCATGCGATCACTCGGCTCACGCCGCGGCATCCCGATTGTGGAGGATGCAGCCCACGCACTGGGAGCTCGCCGGCGCGGCGTCCCCGTCGGAAGCCGCGGGTCGGCGGTCTTTTCGTTTCATCCCAGCAAGAACATCACCACCGGCGAAGGCGGCATGCTTTGCACAGATGACGAAAAGCTCCTGGAACGTGTCCGGCGTCTCAAGTTCCACGGCCTTGGAAAGGACGCCTACGATCGGCAAAGTCAGGGAAGGGCGCCGCTGGCAGAGGTCCTCGAACCCGGTTTCAAGTACAACATGACGGATATCGCCGCCGCACTGGGCCTTTCGCAGCTCCGCCGGCTGGCGGAATTCAGCGCGCGGCGGCGGGAACTGGCTCTCCTGTACCTGGAACGGCTCGCGGACATCGAGGAGATCCTGCCGCTCTCACCGCCCGATTCGAACGCCGAACACGCCTGGCATCTTTTCGTCGTGCGTCTCGACATCGAAAAGGCCGGCTTGAGCCGCGACGTGT
The DNA here is from genome assembly GCA_900498135.1 of uncultured Desulfatiglans sp. Taxonomy (NCBI): domain Bacteria; kingdom Pseudomonadati; phylum Thermodesulfobacteriota; class Desulfobacteria; order Desulfatiglandales; family Desulfatiglandaceae; genus Desulfatiglans; species uncultured Desulfatiglans sp. The sequence goes on along the minus strand of LR026961.1, from coordinate 1,602,646 downwards.
TCATGGAGCGGCTGAGGGCCCTCAACATCGGAACCGGCCTGCATTTCAAAGCGGTACATTTGCATCGGTACTACCGCGAGCACTTGCCGATCCCTCCCGGCAGCCTTCCGAACACGGAGTGGAATTCCGAGCGGATCTGCTCCCTGCCGCTCTTCCCTGATATGACGGAGGAAGACGTGGGGGATGTGGTTGCAGCCATCAAAGAGACATTGAAACGATGAACGATAGAGGAAGAGGAATGGACACATGTCTGGGCCTTTCGGTGGTTGTGCCCGTGCTGAATGAGATCGCCAGCCTGGACGAACTCATCAGAAGGTCCCTTCGAGCCTGCAAGGATACCGGCCGCAGCCACGAACTCATCCTTGTGGACGACGGCAGCACGGACGGGTCTTCGGAAAAGATTCTTGCCGCCGCGGAAGCCCATCGGGGAGGTGTGGTCGGCGTCATCTTGAATCGCAATTACGGTCAGCACGCGGCTGTGATGGCGGGTTTCGATGTGAGTCGCGGAAGGCTGGTGGTCACACTGGATGCCGACCTCCAGAACCCGCCTGAAGAAATACCGAGGCTGGTGGCCAAGATGGATGCCGGGTTTGACGTGGTGGGTACGGTGAGGGTCCCCAGACGGGATACCCTTTTCAGAAGGTTGGCTTCCAGAACCGTCAATGCGGCAGCCCGGAGGTCCACGGGCGTCGATATGCATGATTACGGGTGCATGCTGCGCGGCTATTCGCGCGCGGTAGTGGATGCCATGCTCCGTTGCCGGGAGCGCAGCACCTTCATCCCCGTCCTGGCGAACACCTTCGCTAAACGGACCACCGAGATCGAGGTGCGGCACAACAACCGCCCGGGAGGAGACTCCAAATACAGCCTGTGGCGCCTCGTCAACCTGCAGTTTGACCTGCTCACCTCTATGACGACGGCGCCCTTGAGGTTTCTGAGCGCCATAGGCGTCTGTCTTTCAGGGGCGGGGCTGGCGCTGGGGTTCCTTCTCATGGGTCTGCGGCTTCTTCACGGGCCCGAATGGGCGGTGCAGGGCGTCTTCACGTTGTTCGCGGCGCTCTTCTTCTTCGTGGGAGCCCAGTTCGTAGCCATGGGGCTCATGGGCGAATACATCGGGCGCATATACGAGGATGTCAGGGCCCGCCCGAGGTATTTTGTGGAGCGCATTGTGGGGTTGGAACCTGGCCTCAGGGAATCATCAGACCTCCAGGGATGCACCTAGGGGTGTTCCCGGGGGGGTTGTCTCAGCAGGGTGACATCTATGAAAGCGATCGTTCTTGGTTATCACGACATCGGCTGTGCAGGGGTCGACGCGCTGCTTCGAAACGGCATCGACATCGCGGCGGTCTTCACCCATCGCGACGAACCGGGGGAGAACATCTGGTTCGGGTCCGTCGCAGAACAGGCTTCTGCCAGAGGGATACCGGTCTTCGCCCCCGACGACATCAATCATCCACTTTGGGTGGAACGCATACGTGACCTGGAGCCTGACATCCTTTTTTCCTTCTATTACAGAAAGATGGTCCACGAGCCGATTCTGTCCATACCTCCGGCCGGCTGTCTGAATCTCCACGGTTCCCTGCTGCCGCGATACAGGGGCCGCTGCCCGGTGAACTGGGTCTTGATCAACGGCGAGTCGGAGACGGGAATGACGCTCCACTACATGACGCCACGGCCTGACGACGGCGATGTGGTGGACCAGGAAAGGGCCGCCATCGGTGAAGAGGATACGGCGAGGAGCTTATTCGACAAGCTTGCTCAGGCCTCGGAGCGCCTTCTGGATCGTGCTCTTCCGCTCCTCAGGGAGGGGAAGGCCGCACGTTTCCCCCAGGAACATTCCCTCGCCACGGTTTACGGAGGGAGAGGTCCGGAAGATGGTGAAATCCGCTGGGAACGTAGTGCGCGCGATGTCAGGAATCTCGTCAGAGCAGTGACCCGCCCGTACCCGGGTGCGTTCAGTCATCTCGGTGACCGGAAGTGCTTTTTCTGGCAGGTGACGGAGCAGCCGGGGGCCCCGTCGGGGGTCAAACCGGGAACGGTGCTCTGTGTGGATCCTTTCGAGGTGGCCTGCGGAGAAGGTTCGGTGCGCGTGGATTTCGGACAGTGTGACCACGGCCTCTATTTGAGCGGCGTGCAGCTGGCAAGGGAACTCGGTGTTGTGAAAGGCATGATTTTCGGCCCTCCGGCCAGCACCCGTCTGCGGGGAAGTAAGAAACGGCATGTACTGATCCTGGGCGCCGATGGATTCATCGGCAACGCGCTCAGCGAGAGGCTTCTCCGAAGCGGCAGATATGAAGTCCATGGCATGGACCTGCAGTCGACCTATTTGGAAAACCTTCTGGGGCAGTCAGGTTTTCACTTTCACGAAGGAGACATCGCCATCCACCGGGAATGGATCGAGTACCATGTTCGCAAGTGCGATGTGGTCATCCCTCTGGTGGCCATCGCCACGCCCCTGGAATACACCCGCAACCCGCTCAGGGTCTTCGAGCTGGATTTCGAGGAGAACCTGAGGATCGTCCGATACTGCGTCCGTTACGGGAAGCGGGTCGTCTTCCCCTCCACCTCCGAGGTCTATGGCATGTGCGAGGACGAAGAATTTGACGAGGATCAATCCCGTTTGGTCTTGGGTCCCATTCGCATGCAGCGATGGATATATTCCTGCAGCAAGCAGCTGCTGGACCGGGTGATATGGGCGTATGGTCAGAAAGAGGGTCTGCAGTTCACCCTCTTCCGGCCTTTCAACTGGATCGGTCCCAAGCTGGACAGCCTGGACTCAGCGCGCATCGGCAGTTCCCGCGTGATCACGCAGCTTATATTGAACCTGGTGGAGGGTACTCCGATCCTCTTGGTCGACGGGGGGCGGCAGAGGCGCTGTTTCACAGATCTACTGGATGGGGTCGAGTGCCTGTACCGGATCATCGAGAATGCCGACAACCGCTGCAACAACCGCATCATTAACATCGGCAACCCCGAGAATGAAGCATCCATCCGCGAACTGGCGGAGATCCTTCTCGAAAAGTTCGGAAGGCACCCTCTACGCCCCCTGTTTCCGCCCTTCGCAGGATTCAAGGAGGTGGAGAGCCGTTCCTACTACGGCAACGGCTATCAGGATGTGCAGCACCGTAAACCCAGCATCCGCAATGCGCGACGGCTCGTGGATTGGGAACCGGCCATCTCGCTCGAGGATTCCGTTGAAAGAACGCTCGATTTTTTTCTCCGGCAGGCCGCCGATGCCGTCAGATCGACGCTCTTGCCCGCCCCAGGCGGAAAAGCCGATTTCCGGCTGGAGGTTTATCCGGAGTCGGATGATCTCCTCCGGCTGGGCAGGGCCGCGGCTGTGAAGAGATGAGAATAGGCTTGCGTATCGACGTGGACACGTTGCGGGGCACGCTTACGGGCGTTCCCCGGCTGCTCGGCTCCATGGCGCGAGCAGGGGTTCGGGGGAGCTTCTTCTTTTCCGTGGGGCCGGACAACATGGGGCGGCACATCTGGCGCCTTTTTCGCCCGGCCTTCCTCGTCAAGATGCTGCGCACGCGTGCGGCGAGTCTTTACGGCTGGGACATTCTCCTCAAGGGCACCCTTTGGCCCGGGCCCTGTATCGGCGAACGGGCGGGCGAGGTAATCCGTTCGGTGAAGGAGCAGGGTCACGAGGTGGGCCTGCATGCATGGGATCACCATGCGTGGCAGGTGCGCATAGAGCGCATGGATGTTCAGGAAAGAGTGTCGGCCCTGCGCCGGGGCTATGAGACCCTTAGAGAAATTGTCGGAGAGAGGCCGTGCTGTTCTGCTGCACCCGCCTGGCGTGTAACGGATGACGTCCTTCTCGAAAAGGAAATGTATCCGTTCGTTTACGGAAGTGATTGTCGCGGAACGAGCCTTTTCTATCCAGTGGTGAACGGTCGCGCCCTCAGACAGCCTCAGATTCCCGTAACTTTGCCAACCTATGACGAAGCGGTCGGACGAAACGGGATTCGTCATGAGGATTGGAACACGTATCTCCTCAATCGCCTGAACCCGGCATCTCTCAACGTACTCACCGTTCATGCGGAGGTGGAAGGGGTGGCTTGCACCAGCCTGTTCGACCGGTTCTTGAAAGAAGCGATGTCGACCGGCTGGCGTTTCGTGCCTCTGGGCGCCCTCCTTGATGGGGAAACTCCGATCAGCACCGGAAGCATTGTACGGGGGTTCGTCGCAGGCCGCGAGGGCTGGATTTCCTATCAAGCTCAGAACATACCAGGCGGCCGAAGGCCAGCGTTGGGGTAGCCATGCTGGTTTCTTCCGATTCGACCAGCCGGGTGGTGCCTTCCCGGTTGGGATCCACTCGCTGGGCTGCGGCTGCGGCCCTTGCTCTCTACCTCCTGATTTACGTCTTCCCCCTGGGTGTGAGGCCCCTCATCCTTCCGGACGAGATCCGCTACGCCGAAATCGCGCGTGAAATGCTGGCCGGTGGAGATTGGGTGGCTCCCCGCCTGGACGGGATCAGGTACTTCGAGAAGCCGGTTCTGGGTTATTGGGCGGGGGCCGTTTCGCAGGCCGTACTGGGTGAAAATGCCTTTGCCGCGCGTTTGCCTTCGGCCCTTGCGGCCGGCGCGACTGCACTTGCCGTTTTTTTTCTACTGGCCTGTTTCGGCCCCGGGTCGCGCACGGGCTTGTTCGGAGGCGGCATCTATTTGACGATGGCCATGGTCTTCGGCCTGGGCACGTTCAATGTCCTCGACAGCCTCCTCGCCTTCTTTCTCACCGGGTCGTGCGCCGCGTTCTTCGCCTTTTGGCGGTCGACCGGGCCCAGGCGCAGACGGCTGAGCTGGTTGGCAGTTTGCGGCGCTTTTTGCGGCCTTGCGTTCCTGACCAAAGGTTTTCTCGCCTTTGCCGTCCCCACCGCGGCGGCGCTGCCGTTTCTCCTGTGGGAGCGTCGTTGGCTGCAACTGCTGCGTGTGCCTTGGCTTCCCTTGTTCTTCGCCTCGGTGGTGATTGCGCCGTGGGCGCTGCTGATCGCATGGGCTGAGCCGGATTTCTGGCGGTATTTCTTCTGGATAGAGCACGTGCAACGTTTCTTTTCCGATACCCCCCAGCATCCTGCCCCTTTCTGGTACTTCCTCCCTGTCATGCTGGGCGGCGCGCTGCCCTGGACGTTTCTCGTGCCGTCCGCGGCGGCCGGCGTCAGGAAAAACATCCAGTCCTCCAGCTTGATCCGGTTTGCCATCTGCTGGCTGGCAGGGCCGCTGCTTTTCTTTTCCGCCTCCAGCGGGAAACTCGCCACATATGTGCTCCCTTGTTTTGCCCCGCTGGCCGTGCTGCTGGCACTGGGGATCGAGACCCACCTCGCCTCCGGACGGAACCCGCGGCTCTTTACCGGGGCGCTGATGCTTATGGGGGCCATCGCGGCCGTGCTTGCAGTGGGCATGGTGTCAAGCCCTTTACTGCCGTTTCCCGGTCTCCATCTCTTCTCATCTTCCGAGATGTGGAAACCCGCCTTCTCCGGCGCGGGTCTTGCCGTTCTGGCTTTTCTGGCGATATACGCAGCAGGGCGGGACGGCAGGCTCCAGCGCATGGCCTTGTTGACACTTGCACCGGCGGCGCTTTTCTTGAGCGGCCACTTTCTCCTGCCGGATAAGGTGGAAATGAAAAAGGCACCCGGCGCCTTTCTCTGGCAATGCCAAGGCTGGGTTACGCCCGGTGCCACCATCGTGGCCGACGAGGCGCTTGTTGCTGGAGTCTGCTGGTATTACGGGCGTGATGACGTTCGCATCCTGATGAACGGCGGCGAACTGAACTATGGATTGCGCTATGCCGATTCGGCCGGGTACCGCCTCGGTCTGAATGAATTCAATGACATGGCAGCTTCCCGAGAACGGCAGAACCCCGTCGTCTTGATTGCCGATGCCCGTTTCTATGAGCGGAACGAAACCCAACTCACGGAACCGCAGGCCGTCAGGCGGGAAGGTCGTTTCGTGATGGCACATTACGGGAACGATATTCCGAGGACCCTGAAACCAAGTATGGCTTCTGATTGAGGTCGTACAGAGTTCGAAATCCGATATGCCCGCCATGGCGCGGCTGGGAGGAACATGATCCGGGTTCGGAGCGGCCGTTGCCCTGCTTCTGCTTGCGAATCCCATCTATTTCGCTTTTCAGACGAGATATGCGCTGCTTGACCCCGATGAGGCCCGTTATGCCGAAATCGCGCGTGAGATGGTGGAGACCGGAGATATGGTCACCCCGCGGTTGAACGGTGTCGCCTATTTTGAAAAACCCCCCTCTGTTTTACTGGTGCCTTGCCGGATCGCTCTGCCTTTTCGATCAGCCGGAGCGGGCAGTCCGATTCGTACCCGCCGCCGCCGGGTGCCTGACCATACTGCTCGTCGGCGCCCTCGGGAGGCACATGTTCGACCTCAAGACAGGGGTGCGGGCTGGATGGATCCATCTCACCTCACTGCTGCCGCTGGCGATGGCACGCCTTCCCATTGTCGACGGGCTCTTCGGCCTGTTCTTGACAGCTTCCTGGGCGGCCTGGTGGGTGGGCTACCAAAGCGCCGTCGCTCGAAGCAGGAGATCTTGGTTTCTGGTTGCCTGGGCATGCCTGGGTCTGGCCACCATGACCAAGGAGATCGCAGCGATGGCCATGACCGGCCTGATTGTTTTCGTCTTTCTATTGCTCCGGCGCGATCTGGCTGCCTTGAAAGGCATGTATTGGTGGCGCGGCCTCTTGGTGTTCTTCCTCATCACGCTCCCGTGGCATGTGGCCGCCTACCTCAAAACCCCTGAATACGCCCATTTCTATTTTGTGGTCCAGCATTTCGGACGCCTGGTGGGCACGAAGCATGTAAGGACGTGACGGGCTGCCACGGTCTAAAATCCGATTGACAGACCGTTGCTTCTTGGCTACACCTCATCCCTTGGTATGACTACAGCAGTTTTTCATGGGCTGCTAGTCATGGCAAATTTCCACCCGCTGCAGCATTGAATTACAATTCATCGGTGAGATATGGTTTTAAATTTAAAAGGAGAAGACCTTTTATGAAATATCGCTCCACTGCTATTGCTATTGTATGCTGTTTAATTTCAACTATTTCAGCCTGCTCTACCGTATCTGAGCATCACATTGCATCTCAATTCCCCTCTCCTACAGGATCGCTGATCGTTTCTACTTATGATACTAAGAGCGCGATGAATGACGGCAAACTCACCAATCAGCGAATGGAGATGGCCATTTATGAAGGAAAACCCAAGAACGCTCATTCCATGCTTATTCGGCAGGGGGCAGGGGCTGAATGGCGCGTCGACAATCTACCTTCCGGAGAATACTACCTCAAAGTATTTGGATGGGTAGATGACACAGGAAAAATGGATAAGTCGAAATCACAGGTTCATAAATTATCAGTATTGGAGAATGAAGTGACTGTCGTAAACCTCGTGCTGACCGATTATGCCAAATCAACAGCTGCTGCTGGTGGCGCGGCAATTGGAACTGCAACCGTCTTGACATTTGGTTTTTGCATAGCATTGGTGTTGGCTCTTATCGCCGCTATCTGATCTCTTTGCATCTACTTTATTTAACTCCTCTCTTTTGATCACTATCCCAATGAGTCTATAACGTATTTCACTGCAGTGAACATCATCACCCCGGCGAGCATCCACTTGATGTGTCTGGCGGGGACAAATTTCTGGCAACGGGCACCTAGATACATCCCTGCCATACCCCCCAATCCAAAAAGAAACCCCAGAAGCCAGTCGGGCGCAATGGACTTCTCCGGGTAGAATGGAGCGATGGCCTGATAAAACGCGACACCCGCCACCGATGTGACAAAGGTACCCATCAAAGCCGCACCCGCTACGGAATAGACCGGCAGCCTGAAAAAACTTACGAGAAAGGGAGCGATAATCGCACCGCCGCCGATCCCGTATACCCCCCCGACAATCCCCACCAGGAGGCTCAAGAAGAAGATGCTCCAGAAAGAGACCTCAAAATTTTCCCCATGGAAGCAGTAGCCGATGTATTTCAGGTCGAAGCGGGTCGTAGCGAGCAGAGGGAAATCACACTTCTCACTGGTCTCCTTCGCACCCGGCATCGAACGGGAGAGGCGCACCCTTTCCCGAAAAGCCTTTTCACTATCAGGGATGTTGCCACTCTCCGGCCTCCTTTTGAGCAAATCGCGGACCATCTTGCCCCCGATGTACAAAAGAACGCCCGCAACAAAAAGCTTGAAATGCCGGGGATCTGGAAGGTAGTTCACGCGGATCAGAGCCCCAAGAAGAACCCCCGGCAGGGTCCCGATGACAATCACCCATGTGAGAGGCCAAGCCATCCGGCCTTCTCGGCAGTAACGATAGACCCCGCTCGGGATTGCTACGATGTTGAACAGTTGGTTGGTAGCGCTGACCGACGGGTTCGTGTAGCCGAGGAAAGACATTTGGAACGGCAGGAGGAGGAATGCACCCGAAACACCCCCCATCGACGTGAAAAACGACACAACAAACGCCACCACGGGTGGAATCCAGGGGGCGACTTCGATTCCGGCAACGGGAAAAATCACGGCAGCGTCCTCGCAAGCGGTCCTACAGTTACAGGCGCGAAAAATATAATTTTCATATCAATTTTAAGCATATCCACATTTTCCAGGTGTATCAAGCTTTTCCACAGGAACAGCTTCATCGCGGCCTTACAGGCCTCAGTCCCACCGTTTCCTTCAGGCGGCCCTAAGCCCATTTCCGCATGGGCTCGCTTTTTTGAGAGCCATCTGCGGGTTCGGGGCCGCGTTATGCTCTCACGCACAGGGTGTGCCGCAGGGGCGCAAAAAGACTTGACAGGTTCGCCGTCTTTGGACTATCCAAGGGAAAGTTTTCTGGAAGCTGCCTGGGCCCGTCTGCTGATATACGGGCATTCAGCGATGTGAGCGGTTCTCCCTGATTGAGCCACATCAAGCGATTTTCCTGATTTGAAAAGGAAATCCTGTTATTTTTGTGCATTGAGGAGACATTTCTGAGAAAGCCTGGAAGAATACAGCTTATGCCTTCAGAGAGACTTTCTTTGGTATCGCATTCCTCGAATCCGACGTCATCCTGCGTTCACTCCTCTCCAAGAGTGGTTCTCCTGCTCATTGCAGCGGTCTTTTTTATGGCCGGAGCGGCGGAAAGTGCAGCGACGGAGTGGCCGTTCTCCGTCAGCAAGCCTTCTTTCATCGAACAGTTCAACTCCGCCTTCGACTTCTCACCCCCTGAACAGCCTGTCGAAAAGATCAAGCGTGAAATGAAGAAATTCCTGGGCATCCCCTATCGTTGGGGTGGTGAAAGCCTTAGAGGAATGGACTGTTCCGGGCTTACGAAAAAAGTCTATGCAAGCATTTTCGGAATTGAGCTGCCTCATAACTCGAGCCAGCAAAGCAGGCTCGATGGCCTCAAAGAAGTCCGGCCAACCAGGGAGGAACTTCAGATGGGCGATCTGCTGTTCTTCGGGCCGAAAAAAAAGAGGATCAACCATGTCGGTATCTATCTGTCAGACGGAAAGTTCCTCCATTCATGCAGATCGCAAGGGGTCACCATCTCGAGTCTGAACAAGGCCTATTGGAAAAACAGGTTGATCACTTCCAAACGTTTGAAGGACGTCGAAACGACCTTGTCGCCGGAAACCGCCGCCCTTTCGTTGTCGCCCTGGCCGGAGGCAGCGCCCATGTTCGATCCTTTCGAAAATGCGCCCCCCTCCTTCGAACTCGGCTATCGCAGGGCCCTTTTGGATTTCGCGAATCTCAGTCTGGACACCTTCATGCACGTGACGGCTCCGGACAGAGGTCTTTTCCCGGGCGGAAGAGGATTTGATTCCTGGTATCCGGAACGATCGAGTGCAGTTTCATCCTTCGAGCCCCGGCAAGGTTTTCGACTATTCGCCGATTTCACCCCGTTCGAATGGCTGACCATCACTCCCTCGTTCACCCGCGTAAGCGGCCACGCATTTCTTGCGGAAAATGACGGGTCTTGGCAGTCTTTCGGTTTGGAGACCCTCGTGACGATGCCCGATTCACGGTGGGCCCTGGCCATGTCCGCCAAGGCCGACCATCAGGAAACAGCCCCCGGGTGGCTGTCGGCCTCGGACGAGGACACCCTCGACATCACCTTCGGCCTGCGGTACCGTTATTCCAGCTCGATCAATTTCTCCATCCTGGGCTCACACGAACCTGACGCCTTCAGGCCAATGGAAACCGGCGATGGAGACCCGTCCGACAGCAGTCATTTCACATTCAAGATCGATCTGACCTTCTAGCGCAGCAACACCCCGGCCCACCCGGATGAGGCCTTCGCCTCTCACAAAGGCCTGGGCCAAGCGGCGGCACGCTGCGCAGCAGATCCGCAATGGATTGCGGGCCGGGAATCGCTTTTATCGAGGGGCAAGAAACTCTGCCCGACAGTGACCGCTAGCGAAGCGCGTTGTAGACGTCTTCGATCACCTGCCGCGAGAGTGCCCGCATGGCGCGGCTCATGGCGGCTGCTAAACCCGTGGGGGTTTTTTCCTGAAAAGGCTCCCTCACACGGTAGGTCTTCTGGCGAATCACCTTTCGGCTGACATCCGGTTCCAGGGCCTTCGTCAGGGTAATCGAGACGGTCAACACCGCCTCCCATCCCTCCTCGAAGTCCCATTCGAAGAACTCTTCCACGTAGCCTTCCAGCACATGGGTAACACCCGCCTGAGTTCGGTGAGGAACCACCGCGTTGAAATATCCGGACCCCCGCAGGTCCCGGGCAAGGAAGTACGACACCATTTCCCCTGGATTATCCCGCCACTGGCTATAAATATAGGCATCACGACGGAAATCGCCTTCCCGGTAAATCATCCGCCGCGTGTTATACGTCGGCGCAACCCCGAAGCGATTTACCTGGAGGATGGAGCCGAGCGGCTTATCGAGCCTGAGCTCCGGCTCGGCATACTCCAACGTGTAGAATCGAACCGGCTTCTCGGGCCGCTGGAGCTTCAGACATCCAGCTGAGAGGAGGATCCCTACCAGCACAGCAACAGCGCTATAACCGAATCTCACCATCAGCACGTCCCTTTCTCGCGATGGAAAAAAATCAACGGGCGGAGCCGCCTGCACACCCTTCCTTCGCCCATCCCCAACCGGCAGGATCAACGGCTCTCTGCCGGCAAGAAGTCCCTTGCCCTTTCCTTAAATGCCAGATCCCGACAAGCACTGCACCGTTTTCAGGGCTGGTGCTCCAATTCCCGCGGCGGTGGGGGCTCGGCCAGCAGAAATCGAGCAGGCTCATTGGCCAGGTTTTCAAGGACGATATTCAGGTTTTCGCTGGCACTTTCCAGATTCTGGCCGATGGTCAACAGGCTCCCTTTCAAATACGAGAATCCCGATCCTGCACCATCCATCAACACGACCCCTTTCGAAAAAAGCTCGTTGGCCCGGTCGACCGCAGTGCGTAGCTCCAATACGGTCTCCTCGAGCGGCTTTTCACTGTGCTCGACGATCCGGTCCACGCGGGCAAAGGTTGCCCCCATCTGTTCAACCGTCGTGTGGCTCTTATCGAGCAGCGTCGCGAATGAGGCGGCTGACTGCTCGAGGGAAGCACCGATGCGTGTGAACCGGTCGTCTTTGAGCATCCGGTTCACCTCTTTCAGCGACGCTTCGACCTCCCCGGCAATCTCTTGAATGTGCGCATCGGTCATCAGTTTGTTGGCATGATCGAGGGTCATGATGATGCGGTTCGACACCGCTTCGAGATCCAATTTTTTCATCTGGCTGAGAATCTCGTCAATGCTCCTGAACAGCTTGCCGATCTCAGAAGGTTTGGATGCCACCACAGGATATTCCGGAGAAAAATCGATGCGCGGCGAAAAGTCCGGCTCCCCCGGATCTTTGCGGTCCATCTGGACAAACATCGCCCCTGTAATACCCACAGGGTTCAGCTGGGCCACCATGTCCCGATCGAGGCTCAAACCGGTCTCGATGTTCATGAGGACCTCGATCAGCCGCGAATCCGGCGCCACATCGATCCTGACCACCCTCCCGATGGAAACCCCTCTGTATTTGACTGGTGAATCACGCCCCAGGCCCTGCACCGATTCATCGAAATAGGTCACATATTGGCGGCCCTTTTCCAAGACGCGGCTCATGCCCAGCCAGATAAACGCCACGATGACCATCGCGATCCCGGAGGCGACAAAAAGCCCGACCGTAAATTTGGTCTTTTGAGATGCCATCAGCCGTTTTACTCCTCAGCTTCGCGGTTGAAGAACTGTCTGACAAATGGATCGGAATGATGGTCCCGAAGATAAACAGGATCTCCCTCGGCGATAATGCCCTTCGCTCGCTTGTCCAGCATGATCACCCTCTGCGCTACGTTGAAAATACTGGCCAAATCGTGGGTGACGATGACCATGGTCGTTCCGAGACTGCGATTGATTTTGAGTATCAATTGGTCCAGCTCCGCTGCACTCACTGGATCGAGACCTGCAGACGGTTCATCGAAAAAAAGAATCCTTGGATTCAGGGCCATGGCCCTTGCCAGGCCGGCCCGTTTTTTCATCCCGCCGCTCAACTCGGAAGGCAGGTGGTTTTCATAGCCCCCCAAATGGACCAGCCGCAGCTTCATGCGGACCAAGGTCTCCATGGCCGCCTTCGGCAGATCCGTATAGGCCTCGACGGGCAAAAGGATGTTCTCGGCCAGCGTCATGGAGCCAAAGAGGGCCCCGCTCTGAAAAAGCACCCCGAATTTCTTGAGAATCTCCCGGAATCGCACCTCGCTGCACTTTACGATGTCCTCCCCCTCGATCAGGACCTCTCCCGAATAGGGCGGTATCAGCCCGATGACATGTTTGAGCAGGGTGCTCTTTCCACACCCGCTGCCCCCAAGGATCACGAAGATCTCCCCCTCATGTATCTCAAAGGATACGCTTTCCAGGATCGTCACTTCGCCGTAACGGGCCGTCAGATTTTTTACCTGGATGACAGGCGCAATTGCCGCCATGGATGTCTATCCCCAATAGGTCAGTATCACAGCAAAGATAGAGTCGAACAAGATGATGAGGAAGATGCCGCTCACAACTGCAGACGTGGTGGCCTGGCCGACAGCCGCGGCTCCGCCGCGCACCTGGAAACCCCGCAGACAACCCACATAGGCGATCAGGAGGCCGAAGACCGCGCTCTTGAAAAACCCCCAGCTGACATCGAAGAGGGACAGAGTTTGGATGGTCTGATCGATGTACGCCCCCGCCGTCAGATTCAACATGGACACCCCCACGACCAGCCCCCCGAAGATGGCAAAAAGGTCTGAAAACAGTGTCAACACGGGAACCACCAGAACGGAAGCCAGGATCTTGGGTACCACGAGGAACCGCGTCGTGTTGAAGCCCATGCTGTAGAGCGCATCCACCTCCTCGGAGATCTTCATGGTGCCGATCTCTGCCGCGTAAGAGGAACCGGAACGCCCGGCCACGAGGATGGCGGTCATGATGGGCCCGAGTTCGCGCACCATGGCAAGACTCACCAGCGAGGCGACGTAGATATTGGCGCCGAACTGCTCCAGCTGAACGGCGGACATGAAGGCCATGATCAGCCCCAATAGAAGGCTGATCAAACCGACGATCGGGACCGCATCCACACCCGTCCGCTGCATGGCCTGGATCGTGTCCTCTCCTCTGAGGCTTCGCGGGTGCAGGATGACATAGCCCAAGGCCAGGCACGCATCTCCAAGGAAGGAAAGCGCGAAACGGCCTTCGGAAAACTGCCGGATACTCGCCTCCCCCAAACGCACCAAGGCATTAGGAGGGCGCTTCTTCTTCAAGGCGGCGTGCTCATCCGCCAGGGCCTCGAAATCCATCATGTCGAGGATTTCTTGTATCTTCGGGCCAGGGTTGAGGATGCGAAAAGCGCCCTCACCTGTCGGACCATGGCGCTTCAGCTCGAGCAGCAACAACACGCCGAAATCATCCATATACTGAACGCCGCTTAAATCCAAAGTGACACGCAGAGGCTTCTTTTCCCTCAGCAAATGATTGATCTCGGAGAGGAGGCGGCCGGCATTGCCGGCATCGATCCTGCCCGTCAGGGCAAACGTCCATCCCCCCCCGGCAGACTCCCGCGCCTCATAACCCAGCTCCTGAGCCTCACTTCTCGTCATGCCGTCTCCACGGTCGAACACAGAACGGTACCCGCTTACAATCCGCGATCCTGCATCGCACGCCACCAACAGAGATGAATTGCCTTGATCTTTTCTCGACACCCCATTAAAAGAAGGGCTTGGACCGCTGCGAATCGCAGCCTGTCGTCAGCCTTTTTCCACACCGTTTCCCGCAGCAGACAGACCGGAACACCCCACAAAAACGAGGTGCCTGCCATGGCAAAAATTCTGGCCATTTACGGAAGCCCCAGAAGAAAAGGAAACACCGCCACCCTGCTCGACCAAGCGGTGGAAGGGGCGGTCTCGAACGGCGCCGAGGTTGAAAAGGTGATTCTCAGGGATTGCAAGATATCACCCTGCCTTGAGATTTACGGCTGCAAGAAAGACGGGCGCTGCGTCATTCAAGACGATTTTCAAGCCCTCTACGACAAGATGCTGGAAAGCCAAGGTCTCATGCTTGCCTCGCCTATATTCTTCTACAGCGTGAGTGCCCTCGCCAAATGCCTCATTGACCGCTGCCAATCGCTCTGGGTCAAAAAATACTGGATCGACAAGGTCTCTCCGGGCCGGTGGACCGCCAAACGCAAGGGCCTGTTCATCTCCGTAGGCGCAACCCAGGGTAAAAAGCTGTTCGACGGCCCCCTGCTGACAGTGAAATATTTTTTCGATGTCCTGGACATGGAGCTCTATCGGACGGTCTTGTTCAGGGGATTGGACTTCGAGGGCGACGTTCTTCAACACCCTGAATACCTTTCGGCAGCGCGGGAGGCAGGCCAAGACCTCGCTAGGGCACTGAACCGTTAGCCATCGGAGATCGAAACCTCGATCCCCCGGCTTCCAAACCGCATGAGATGCCCGAGGCATCGCTCGGATGCCGCCTCACGCGCCCGCTTCCTCCATGAGACCTTTAAGCGTCTTTCCGTCGATCTTCTCTTTTTCCAACAGCAACTTGGCGGCCCGATCCAGCACAGGTCGCCATTTCTTGAGGATCTCCAAGGCCTTCAGATACTGCTGCTCCACGATCTCCCGCACCTCGGCGTCGATCAACTGCGCCGTCGCCTCGCTGTATTCCTCCTGCCCCCGGAAGCCGGTTTCCAGGTAAAGGGGCCGTTTTTCGCCCGCCAGGTACACCTGTCCAACCTTGGCACTCATGCCGTATTCTTTGACCATGCTTCGAGCGATATCGGAGGCCTTCGAAAGATCATTGTGGGCGCCGGTCGAAATGTCACCGAATACGATCTCTTCGGCAGCCCGCCCCCCAAGGAGCACGGCGATTTTGTTCAGAAGTTCGGTCCGCTTCATCAAAAAACGGTCTTCGGTCGGGACCTGCATGGTGTAGCCAAGCGCCGCGATGCCCCTCGGTATAATCGATATCTTTTGCACAGGATCCGTCCCCGGCAGGGATAGCGCAACGGTGGCATGGCCCAGTTCGTGATAGGCCACAATCTCCCGTTCACTTTTGTTGATCAGCCTGTTTTTCTTTTCGAGACCGGCCATGACCCGTTCCACCGCTTCTTCGAAGTCCGACATGTCGACCTGCTTCTTTTTGCGCCTGACAGCGAGGATCGCGGCCTCATTGACAAGATTGGCCAGATCCGCCCCGACCATTCCCGGCGTCATGGCCGCCAGCCGTTCGACATCAAGATCTTCACTGGCCTTGATCCCTTTGAGGTGAACCTTCAGGATATCCTCGCGCCCTTTCTTGTCCGGTCGGTCCACCAGGATCTGCCGATCGAAACGCCCCGGACGCAGCAGGGCGGGATCCAGAATCTCAGGCCGGTTGGTCGCCGCCATCAGGATAACCCCCACCTTCGGATCGAAGCCGTCCATCTCGACCAGAAGCTGGTTGAGGGTCTGCTCCCGTTCGTCGTGGCCGCCCATGGCCCCGAACCCACGGGCCTTTCCGAGGGCATCCAGCTCGTCGATGAAGATGATGCACGGGGCTTTCTCCTTCGCTTGAACAAACAAATCCCGCACCCGGGCAGCCCCGAGCCCGACAAACATCTCAACGAACTCAGACCCGCTCAGACTGAAAAAGGGCACCCTGCTTTCCCCGGCCACGGCCTTGGCCAACAGAGTTTTGCCGGTACCGGGCGGGCCGACCAGCAGCACCCCTTTCGGCAGTTTGCCACCTAATTCCGTATACTTATGCGGATCCTTGAGGAATTCTATCACCTCCACCAGTTCCTGTTTGGCCTCGTCCACACCCGCCACGTCATCGAACGTGACATTCAGCTCATCCTCCATGTAGATCTTGGCTTTGTTCTTCCCGAGCGTCATAAAGCCTGCCTGCTGGCCCGTCATGCGCCGCATCATGAAATACCAGATGCCCACGAACAGCAGGATCGGGAAGACCCAGGACATCAAATCCCGCAGAAAGGTCGATTCGACCTCTCCTTTAAACGTGACATGGTACTGCGCCAACAGCTCCGAAAGCTCCTGGTCCACGCGAATCGTGCGGAAAAGCTCCCCCTTGCCCTGAACATCTCCGTTCAGCAGAGCCCGCCCCTGAATCTCGTTGGCCTTTACAGCCACCTCGGTCACCTTGTTCTCTTTCAACAAGTGCAAGAATTCGCTGTAAGGGATGACCTTGATGGCAAAAACGGAGACCAGGTACTGCTGCAGCAGGAGAACCACCCAGATGCCCAGGAGGACATACCAGATAGAAAATTTGTGGTGCTTTTCCATGACACCTCCACATCCCCAATGACTTCCTTCCGCACGCACCTGCTCGGCGCGCCGCCGCATTCCCTATCTCAAAACAACCCATCCGACGAATAAAAAACAAGTGAAAAAAACGCAGGTGCGGAGCGGCGCCCATCAAGTCAAGCGAGTCAGCCTCTGGATATCTGGATAGGCGCCTGGAAAACGGGTTGCGCCGGTAAACCATCTTCGGGTGGACACCCATGAGCGGACCACCTTCGAACCCTATTCATGCTATGTTTTTCGGCGTCTTTCATCAACCAAAAAGCAGAACTTGCAATACACCGGGCTGTATTCTATGGTAACCCCGATCCTTGGGACGATTCCGCAGAGGAAGGGGTAGCAGATCCAAGCCGTTGATCTGCAGCGATCGCGCAGGACCGTTATCACAAGGCCGCCTTTCTCCGACTACGCAGACACCTCTTCCTGCCCCGCCGGGTGGCGGCCGGTCAAGCCCCGGTCCTTGTGCTGCGCCGAGGCTTCCCGCACCAGCCCTTCCTCTCTGGAGAGGCTTGGCGGTTTTAGTTGGAAGGCAGAAATCGCCTATAGGAAATCCATCGACGGGAAAGAATCGTGTCGGCCACGCTCTTTCCCGGAAGTCGTCCCAAACCGAAAGGTATCC
The DNA here is from genome assembly GCA_900498135.1 of uncultured Desulfatiglans sp. NCBI lineage: Bacteria > Pseudomonadati > Thermodesulfobacteriota > Desulfobacteria > Desulfatiglandales > Desulfatiglandaceae > Desulfatiglans > uncultured Desulfatiglans sp. The sequence continues at coordinate 1,585,203 of LR026961.1, read as the reverse complement.
ATTGAAAAAACGATGCGCCTGGCGTTTTTTCCAGGCTATCCGCAGCCGCGTCCGGACTTGACATGAAACTCCGAAGACCCATTCCCCTTGCATTGATGAATTCAGGGCCGGCAGACTCGCCCTGGGAGGAGATCCTTGCCGAAAGCGTCACCGGCGCGGGCATGATCGCTGAACTTTTCGGCCTCGACGCCGATGAGCTCAAAAGTGTCACCGAGCGTTACCCCATGCGGATCAATCCGTATTACCTCGGGTTGATCCGTCGAAAGCACGACCCTATCTACCGGCAGTGCATACCGGATATCCGCGAGATCCGCCTCGATGACGGCCTCGACGATCCCCTGGCAGAAGAGGCGTTTTCGCCCGTACCCGGCCTGACGCACCGATACCCTGATCGGGTGCTGTTTCTGGTCTCGGCCTCCTGCGCCATGTATTGCCGGTTTTGCAATCGCAAAAGAAAGGTCGGTCGCCCTTCAATGGTGAACGACGCCACCATCGAGGCCGGGTTAGCCTACATCCGCCGACATGAAGAAATCCGCGACGTGCTTCTATCCGGAGGGGATCCCCTCCTCCTTTCAGACGAACGGCTGGGGGAAATCCTCTCAGCCCTGAGGGCCATCAGCCATGTCGAAATCATCCGCATCGGCAGCAGGGTCCCTTGCACTCTGCCCCACAGGATCACCCAACGCCTGACCGATCTTCTGAAGCAATTTCATCCCTTGTACCTGAACACCCACTTCAACCACCCGGATGAACTCACCCCGGAAGCAGGGGCAGCCTGTGTGCGCCTTGCCGATGCGGGCATCCCGCTGGGCTGCCAAACCGTCCTACTCAGAGGCGTCAACGACGACCCCGGCACCATGCGCGAGCTGATGCAGAAACTCCTGATGGTGCGCGTCCGGCCCTATTATCTGTTCCAGGCCGATCTAGCCAGAGGAACGGCTCATTTTTGGACCCCCCTTGAAAAAGGAATCGAAATCATACGAGAATTACAGGGGCACACCTCCGGCCTGTGTCTGCCCCATTTCGCCATAGACCTGCCGGGGGGCGGCGGCAAAATCCCTTTTCTTCCTCAATATGTCGAAAGCAGAGGATCCAATTCGCTCGAGGTGAAAAACTTCCGTGGGCAGACATTCCGCTATCCCCTGAGTCCATTTTAAGCCGAGGGGTCCCGGCCCACGGCCCTCACAGAAAGGAGCATCCATGATCAGAGTAACGTGTTTAGGCGGTGCAGGATCGGTCACTGGTAGCAATTATCTTGTCGAAACCGTCCAGGGAAAGAAATTCCTGGTGGACTGCGGGCTCTTTCAAGGTGGAAGGCAGATCGAACTCCGCAACTGGCAACCGTGGCCCTTCGACCCCAAAAGCATCGATACGCTCTTCTTGACGCATGCCCACATCGACCACAGCGGCCGCATCCCCAAGCTGGTCAAGGACGGTTTCCAGGGCAGGATCATCACCTCTCCCCCCACCGCCGAGCTCTGTGAGATCATGCTCCTCGATTCCGCCCACATCCAGGAGATGGATGCCGAATGGCAGACCCGCAAGAACAAGCGGCAGTCCCAGGCTCCCATCGAACCGCTGTACACGACGGCCGATGCAGAGGCAAGCCTCAAGCTGTTCGATCCGCTCGAACGGGACCGGCTGGTGGAGATCGAACCCGGTGTGCGCGCACGGCTCAGGAATGCGGGGCATATTCTCGGCTCCTCGATCCTCGAGATCTGGGTGGAGGAGAACGGAAAGACGGTCAAGATCGTCTTTTCCGGGGACCTTGGCAAAAAGGATCAGCTGATCGTCAAGGACCCCCATGAAATCTTCGACGCGGACTATCTTTTCCTCGAATCGACTTACGGAAACCGCCGCCACCGCTCCTTCGAAGAAAGCGAAGAAGAGCTGCTCGAGGCCATCCGCTACAGCACCCGCTACAACGAAAAGATCATCATTCCCGCCTTCGCTGTAGAACGTACCCAGGAAATCCTCTATGTCCTCGGCCAGTTTCAACGTGAGGGTAAACTGCCCGACATCCCCATCTACCTCGACAGCCCTCTGGCCATCAAAGCCACGGAAATCTTTCGCAGAAACAAGAAATGCTATGACACCGAGGCACGCGCTATCGTCTCTGAAGGGTATGATCCTTTCAATATGCCCAATCTGCATTTCACCCAGGAAACGAAGGATTCGATCGCCATCAACGAAAGGCGCGGCTCCGCCATCGTAATCGCCGCAAACGGGATGTGCACGGCTGGAAGGATCAAGCATCACCTGAAGCACAATCTCTGGCGGGAAGGCGCCAGTCTGGTGATCGTCGGTTACCAGGCCAAGGGAAGCACGGGGCGGAAGATCGTGGATGGTGCCAAGCAGGTCAAGATCTTCAGGGAGAACGTTGCCGTGCGGGCACGCGTCTTCACCATCGGGGGGTTTTCCGCCCATGCCGACCAGGCCGATCTGCTCGAGTGGGCCAGCCATTTCGAAAGCACCCCCCGTGTCTTCGTGGTCCATGGAGAGGCTGAGGCCGCGCAAACGCTGGCTCAAAAGATAAGCGAGGAGCTGCATTTTTCCGTTCACGTTCCAAAATGGAAAGAGCGTCTGATCCTCAAGGCGGTGGAGGTCACCTACGAAGAGGCCCCGGAGGAGGAAGCGGTTCCGGACGTGGCTTCACAGACCTTGAATATGGTGATCAATCTCGAAAATGAACTCAAGGATCTGAAAAAGCGGATCAAGGCCAGAGAGCTGGAAGGAAAGATCGGCGAAGAGGATCTCGACAGGCTGCAATATGTCCAGGAAGAGCTGCGGTATCTGCTGAATGTCTAAGCCGCCCTGAAACAGTCCCTGAACCTGTTCACAATACCCTGCCGCGGGGACGAACAGGACTCTGTGGACCGTGCCATCGTGAATTCGTCCCGCACGGGAACAGGCAAATCCGTCAGAAAGGGAAATATCCTGCCCGCATCAAAATCGGAAAGGTCTGAAGCTCTGCGCGCTCCTTTCCTCAACGCATCAGACCGGGCAGGAAAAGGGCGATTTCGGGAAACAGGATCAGCAGGATATTGCAGATCAGGAGGGCGGCCAGCATCGGGAGGACGCCTTTGAAAATCGTTTCGAGGGGCACGTCTTTGGCAACCCCATAGACGACATATACATTCACGCCCACGGGAGGGGTAATCACACCCATCTCGGTCACCAGGACGATGACCACCCCGAACCAAATGGGGTCGAACCCGAGGTTCTGGGCCACCGGAAAGAAGATGGGGATGGTCAGCATCACCATGGCCAGAGAATCCATGAAACAGCCCCCCATGAGGTAGACCAGGATGATCACCATCATGATGGCGTAACGCGGCAGCGGCAATGCGCCAACCCAATTGGCCAGGTCATAGGGGACCCTCGTGATGGCCATGAAGTGCCCGAAGACGACAGCCCCCATGACAATCACCATCACCATGCAGCTGATGCGGGTGGTGTCGGACAAGGAGCGGACGAAACCTTCCCAGGTCAGCTGCCCTCTCAGGATGGAGATCGCCATGGTCAGGAAGGCCCCTATCGCCGCCGCCTCCGTGGGTGTGAAGATCCCGCAGAAGATCCCTCCCATCACCAGCGCAAAGATCAGCAGTGTCTCGCCAATCCCCGCAAAGGAGCGCATTTTTTCCTTGAAGGTGCTTTTCGGCCCTGGGGGTGCGAGCCCGGGATTCAAACGCACCCGGAGTATGATGACCAGCATGAACAGGCAAGAGAGCAGGATCCCCGGCAATATACCGGCCGCGAAAAGCTTCCCGATCGACTGCTCGGTCATGATCCCGTAAACGATGAAGATCACGCTCGGGGGGATCAGAATCCCCAGGCTTCCGGCTGCCGCCACCGTCCCGGTGGCAAGGCCGAGATCGTAACGGTAGCGTTTCATCTCCGGCAAGGTCACGGTGGCCATGGTGGCCGCGGTGGCATTGGTCGAGCCCGAGATCGCCGAAAACCCGGCACACGCGCCGACCGTGGCCATGGCCAACCCCCCGGGTCGATGCCCCAGGACGACATAGGCTGAATCATAGAGCCTGCGGCTGATGCCGGCATGAAAGGCGATCTGCCCCATGAACACGAACAGCGGTATCACCGTCAGACCGTAAGAAGAAAATATATCCCAGACATCCCTCGCCAGCAGCGTCAGACCCGCCTGAACATTCACGACATAGCTGAACCCTAGAAAACCGAGAAACCCCATCACGAATCCGACGGGCATCCGGGAAAAAAGCAGCACGACCAGAAGACAAAGGCCTATGATTCCAATGGTCGTGAGGCTCATGCGGCGAAGACCTTCTTGATCTGCCGTGCCAGGTCCCCCAGGAGCACGAAAAAGACGGCCCCGGCGGCGACGGCGATGCCATAGACAAAGGGATGGAAAGGGAGCTGAAGCGTCAGGGAAACCTCGCCGGAGCGGCGCAATTGATCGGCATAGGACCAGGATTGCCAACTGATCAGCATAAAGAATACCAGGCTGAAGAATACGGTTACGGACCCGATAAACCCCTGCGCCCGCCTGGGCAAAAGCCTGACCAGAACGCTCACGGCCACATGCCCTTTTTCCACAGAGGTGTGAGCCATGGCGAACCCCACCCCCAAAGCCCCGAGATAGCACACCAGCTCGTAGGTCCCCGGAATGGGCATGCGAAAATAGCGCAGAATTACGTCTGCGCAAGTCAAAAGCATCATAAACACAATGGCCGCTCCGGCGATCCAGAAAAGCACGCGAGCGGCCATTCTACCAGCCCTTTCGATCCATTCCATCAGGGAATCCAGAAAAATGGCAGTACGTTGAACGTCGACGGGGGTGTTACAGGGAAGAACCCGCAGGGTCAAGGTTGATATTTGTTCAGAATACCCTGGATCCGATCCACGTGTGTCTGACCATCCGGCGTCGTCTCGATGTAATCATCGATGACCGGCTTGACAGCTGCTCGCCATTTTGAGCTTTCTTCCGGCGAAAGGGGAATGATCTTGTTCCCCAGGCCCAAAGTGTATTCACGGCCTTCCCGATCCGCATCGTCCCAGGCACGTCCATGGATATCGACCCATTCCCGGCTGGCGGCATCGATGATCTTCTTGATATCATCGGGGAGTGCATTCCATTTCTGCAGATTCATGACAACGAACATGGCGGTCGTGTATCCGACGTTGAAACATTCGGTCGTGTACTGGATCACCTCGCCCTGTTTCCACCCTTTCAGCACCTCTATCGGACCGAAGGTCCCCTCGACCACCCCTTTCTGAAGGGCTTCATAGGTTCCACCCTGCGGCATCGCTACAGGAACAGCACCCAGGGCCTCGACGATCTTTGCGCTCAGGCCGGTGGCACGGATCTTCATCCCTTTCAGGTCTTCCAACGTCTGAACCGGCTTCCGGGTGTGGAGAAGACCCGGCCCATGCGCATGAACGTAAAGGACTTTGACATCATCGAGTTCCTCCGGCCTGGTCTCCATGGCAAAGGTGTCCGCAACCCGGCTCGCCACGAGGCCGTTGAGATACCCCAAAGGCAGATCGACCACTGCCATCACGGGAAATCGTCCGCGCGTGTAGGCAAAACAGGAATTACCCAGATCGCTGATGCCGTTGACCACCCCGTCATAGACCTGAGAGGCACCGGTCAGGGTACCTCCCGGAAAACACGTGATCTCGACGCGGTTTTGGGTCCGCTTTTCGATCTCTTTCGCAAAATCCATGGCCACCTTCGCCTGGGCATGCGTCGGCGGGAAAAAGATGCTGAACGTCAGTTTCTCCGCCGATGCCTCCGCGCCGGCGGGCATCAGCACCGCGCCGAACAGTCCTAACAAACAGAACGATAGCTGTATCAACCGCTTAATCATCATCAGACCTCCTGCTGAATTCTGTATCCGAAATTCTATGCACAGCCGTACCTTCGACAGCCACGCGACTCGAAGGGCTTCTCTCTTTGCCGGGAACGAGAAAAGGGTTACTGTCTCCATATATCACTGCGACCGGCAAGACAAGAAAAATAGAGTCCGGTCCATCCCGAAGGGCTGGATTCCGCAACCGGACACGGTATCAGGCCCCCGGTTATTCGGTTTTCCCACTGTCCTGCTTCCACCTTTCATTTACCATTCCTTTTTTGGTATATAGAGTCCATTCGAAAAAAGGACATCAGGCGCAAAGACAAAAGTGAAAATGGCCTCTGAGATCGGCTAGGGGCAAACCGGTTGGTTCCGGCGGTAATCGCCCGGTGCAGGCTGCTTCCTATCCAGGAGTCGCTCCGGCACACTGGGGGATCGAAAGACATACAACGAGACCGGTCAAGGCCATGCCCTCCCGTTGCTTACAAGCGGAGAATTCAGCCCGGGCCGTGATCGGGAAAGCTGCCAGAGATGAGAAGGGGGAATTTTGGGCATAACTTCAAGAGAACGTATCCGGGTCCTGGGTGTCGATGATGAAGAGGTCATTCTCGAGCTCTACAGGGAGATCCTTCGATTCGACAGTCATTCAAATGCGTATCAGTCTATCCCTTATTACTTCGAGACAAGCATCTGCCAACAGGGGGACGAGGCGGTAGAGCACGTCCGTGCGTCGCTGCTCGAGCATGACCCTTACGCCCTGATTCTGCTCGACATCAACATGCCGCCCGGCCCGGATGGCATCTCCACGGCTCAGATAATCCGCGGGATGGACCCAGACGTCAACATCGTGCTCGCTACTGGTTACAGCGGCTGCGATCTGACAGACATCTCCCGCAAAATCATGCCGCCTGATAAATTGCTCTACATCCAGAAACCATTCCATCCGCAAGAGATTCTTCAACTGGCCGCCGCCCTGGGCGGAAAATGGCTGGCAGAACAGCAATACCGGCGAATCCAGGAAAATCTTGAAGTCCAGGTGAAGCAGCGAACCTCAGCCCTGAAGCAAAGCAACCTCCAACTGAAAAAAGAGGTTGAACATCGCACCAGAACGGAAGCCGCGCTCCGCGCCAGCGAAGCCAATTTCCGAAACATCATCTCGAGCAACGCCGATGCGATTGTCATCCTTTCCTCCGTCGGCGAGGCGCTTTATGTCAACCCTGCCGCCCGATCTTTTTTCGGCGGAAGAGAGGCGGATTTCAAAACGCCCTTTGAACTCCCCCTTAAAACGGGGGGAGAGCCTGTCGAAATGGAAATAGCTGACCGCGACACCTTTCGGGTCGCCGAGGTGCGGTTTGTGGAAACCAAGTGGGAAGGGAAAACCGCCTTTCTTGCCTCCCTCAGAGACGTCACGCAGCGCAAGCAGATGGAAAGGGAGTTGGAAAGGAACCTGCAGCAGCTTCAAACGACGATACGGGGCACCATTCAAGCGATGGCCTCCGCTGTGGAAAAACGCGATCCGTACACAGCCGGCCACCAGCAGCGCGTTGCCGATCTGTCGAAAGCTATCGCTGAAGCCCTCGATCTTCCCGATGAAAAGATCCAGGGACTTTACCTCGCAGCCCTGATTCATGATGTCGGCAAGATTTCCGTTCCTGCTGAGATCCTGAGCAAGCCCGGCAACTTGACCGAAATCGAGATCATGTTCATCCAGACCCACGCCCGCAGTGGGTATGAAATCCTGAGAGAAATCCCGTTTCCCTGGCCCATAGCCGAGATTGTCTTTCAGCATCACGAAAAAATCGATGGCTCTGGGTATCCGAACGGTCTTTCCGGTAATCAGATCCTGACGGAGGCAAAGATCCTCAGTGTAGCTGACGTCGTCGAGGCGATGGCCTCCCATCGTCCTTACCGGCCGTCGCTCGGTATCGCCGCCGCGTTGGAGGAGATAGAAAAGAAAAAAGGAATTCACTTCGACGAAAAAGCCGTCGATGCCTGCCTTTCGTTATTCACCCGTAAAGACTTTGCGTTCCAGCTATGATATGAGACCGTCTCATCGGTGGACTGTGAAGACCGGACAGGCTGCCCGCTGAGAAGAACGTTCAGGCGCCCAAACGCTTGATTTTCTTGATATTGGCCAAACCGGGACCCGCCGCGAAGCGGCGGGATTGAGCACGCGCAGCGTGTAAAGAAAAATCCTCATTTCCGGACTGGAAACTGGGTTCTGCCGGAAAACCCTTTCCGGATGGATACGTTTTAGTCCGATTTCCCGGTAGCGTAATTCAGCCAGAACAGAAAGAGCACCAGAGCAACCGCGATCATGATGCCTTGAGCAACATAGATATGCAGATATTCGAAATATTTTTTCAGATAGACGCCACTCAATCCCAATCCCGCTATCCGTAGAACGTTCAAAATCTGCAGAACGAAAAAACCTCCGACAATGCCCACGATCTTTTTTTTCACCTTCGTCGGGAAGGCAAGGATCGCAACGGTGTAGATCAGAAAAGCCTCCAGGCCGTTGCATCCGAAGCGCACATCCATCGTCAGACCCTTCACGTTGATCACGGAACCGCTGATCCCTTGCACAATATTGAAGGGCTCGAGTATCCAGGCCGTGAGATAGATGATCATCTCCGTGTAGACACCATTGATGTCCAAAATTTTCTTGACCGGTTCAAGGCCGATCAGCAGCAAGAAAAGCCCCATCAAAAGCACATAGGTCACAACGAACTTCCATATCCGGATATCCTTTTCTCCTCGGGGTTTCTCATCGGCCATCGGTTTTCTCCTAAAAAAGGGTTCTTCGGGCTTTCCGCCCGAGCGCTGCAGACAACAGCAGCGTTCCCCAGGCCAAAGCGAATCCTGTCAAAAAAGCGGCCGCGATAAAGGCTGCATTTCCCAAGTGCGGACCCTCACCATCCACCTTGAACTGCGTCTGCCCGAGAAGCATGAAGAGGTCGTCGCCGATCAGGGCTCTGTGAGTAGATTCCGGTCCTTTCCAGAGCTGAAAAAGCGACAACGAACCTAGTTCGTAGAAATCGCCCGCCAGGCTGATCAGCGGCGCGAAAGTGCAGGGCAGCCAAGCCCCGAAAAGAAAAAAACACCTGAAACGGGCTGCGGTTTCGAGTACGGCATATGCGGGAATGGTGAGAAGATAGGGGAAAAAAACGGTGATTCCATAAATCCAGTCCGACCCATGGGTATCGAATCCGCTCAGCCTCCCGGCGTATTCGCCCCCGGGAACCACGAAATCGAACCATCGCGATAGAAAGCTCCCGCCATAAAGCCGCGCAATCTCCAACTGATGGACCTCTCCGCCTGCCACCGTACAGCCGGCTGCGTGGAGGAGTTCATGGATCGGCACATAGATCCACCAACCAGCGGCAAGACCTCCAAAGAGGGCTGCCGTTCCCCTCCAGCCAACCTGTTCCAGAAGGGCGAAATAGAGATCTTTGAAACGCAGCAGTGGATAGAGCAAGACATCCCTCGATCGGTTCAACCGGCACGATGCCGGGCTATCACTCCCGTCCCGTCTCAACATTTCTCAGTCAGGCAAGAAAGTAAACCATGTGGATGGGAGTGTCAATCATCCTTCCCGGCGGCTGAAACCATGATCTGAGGTGAAAATTGCGAAGATAAAATTTTTTGTTGACCTGTGTTGAATTTTTTATTATGGTTCGAAACCGAGTGAGCGCTCAGTATAAATTTGCTAAAGAGGATTTATGGTCAAAAAACGGGACGCCATTTTGAACACCGCTGCGAAACTATTTTCGGAACACGGGTTCAAGGAAACCTCGATCGCAGACATCGCCCGAGCGACGGGGGTCGCCGAAGGAACGATCTTCTATCATTTCAAGAGCAAGGAGGATCTTTTCCTGGCGATCCTGCAGGAAGTCAAGGAGGACATCCTGCGGGAGTTCAACGCCTACCGGAAAGAGAGTGAGCCGCTATCCGGCCTTCAAATGATGGAAGAGGCCATCTCTTTTTATCTCTATCTCGCTGCAAAGATGGATGAGCGCTTTCTCCTCCTCCACAGGCATTACCCCTATAAGCTCGCGGAGGTGAACCCTGTCTGCCGTGGTTATCTGGAGGATATCTTCAATTGTCTCCTGGACATCTTCGAGCAGGCTGTCGAACTGGGGCAGAAAGACGGAAGTATCGCGCCCATGCCGGCTCGAAAAAACGCCCTGATCGTTTTGACCATGGTCGACGGTCTGGTCCGCTTTCGGGACTACAATCTCTACGACGCGGCTGCCCTCCACAGTGAACTGCTCTCGGCAGTCCGCCGAATGCTTCGGAACCCTTCTTTTTAAGCAGGTGAGGCCATGTTGCGCAGAACTTTTCCTTTCATCGTGTGGTTCAGGGAATACAACTGGAGCAGTTTTCGACTCGATGCAATCTCCGGCTTGACCGTCGCGCTCGTTCTGATCCCTCAGTCCATGGCGTATGCCCAACTGGCGGGACTTCCCGCCTATTACGGTCTTTATGCCTCGTTTCTTCCCCCCATGATAGCAGCGCTTTTCGGCTCCAGCCGGCAGCTCGCCACAGGCCCCGTCGCCGTGGTCTCCCTGATGACCGCTGCCTCTCTGGAACCGCTGGCCACGGCTGGAAGCCCGGGTTATATCGCCTACGCCGTACTCCTGGCCCTCATGGTGGGGGCCTTCCAGTTTTCGTTGGGCGTCCTGAAACTCGGGCTGGTGGTGAATTTCCTCTCGCACCCTGTCGTGAACGGTTTTACGAATGCGGCCGCGATCATCATCGCCTCCTCCCAGCTCTCCAAGATGTTCGGCGTGTATGTGGACAGCGCCGCCCATCACTATGAAACCATCTTCGCGGTCATCCGGTCCGCCCTTCACTACACACACTGGCCGACTTTCATCATGGGCGCTTTCGCCTTCGCCATCATGGTCGGCCTCAAGCGCATCTCGCCCAAGATCCCGAACGTCCTGGTCGCCGTCGCGGTCACCACCGTGATTGCATGGGCCACGGGGTTTCAGCATGACGCCAAGGTCCCTGTGGATGCCATCTCAAGTCCGGAGGCCAGGGCGCTCATCATGCGCTTCAACCGGACGGTCGAGGCCATCCCCCTCATCGCGGAAAGACGCGCCCAGGCCTACAAGGCCCTCGAGGAGGTGCAGCAAGGCCGTGACATGGTCAGCATCCTCGAGCGGGAACATGCCGTGAATATTCTGAGCATCGAAATGGCTCAACTCAAGAAGGAATCGCAGGAGGTTCGTGAACAGCTCCGTTCCATGCTCTTTGCCGGCATCGAGGAAGGCGGCGGCCTTCGCTTTTACATCCGCGATCAGGTGCCCCCCGGCGCCGAAAGCGACGGACGAACCTGGCGCATAAGGGTCGGCAACAAACCGCTGGATGAAGAGAACCTGCCCATGATGGGGGGAGGAGCCGTCGTAGGCGCCATCCCCGCAGGACTCCCGGCCTTCAGCATCCCGACGCTCGACTGGAAGGTCCTCCTCCATCTTCTTCCCTACGCTGCGATCATCTCGCTCCTGGGTTTCATGGAGGCGATCTCCATCGCCAAGGCCATGGCAGCCAAGACCGGGCAACGCCTGGATCCCAACCAGGAGCTGATCGGTCAGGGCCTTGCCAATGTCCTCGGCGCCATGAGTCGAAGTTATCCCACCTCCGGTTCGTTTTCGCGCTCGGCGGTCAATCTGCAATCCGGAGCGCAAACCGGCCTCTCCAGCGTCTTCACCAGCCTGGCCGTGGTGATCGTACTGCTATTCTTCACCCCCCTTCTCTATCACCTACCCCAATCCGTGCTGGCAGCCGTCATCATGATGGCCGTGATCGGGCTCATCAACGCAACCGGCTTCATCCACGCCTGGGAGGCCCAGTGGTACGACGGGCTGATCTCCATCATTTCGTTTGTCTGCACCCTGGCATTCGCGCCGCACCTCGACCGAGGCATCATGGTCGGGGTGGTCCTGTCCCTGCTGGTGTTTCTTTACAAAAGCATGCGCCCCAAGGTCGCCGCCCTTTCCCGCCACGAAGACCAATCCCTGCGCGATTGTCTGACCTTCGGGCTGAAGGAGTGCAAATACATGACCTTGATCCGGTTCGATGGACCGCTCTTCTTCGCCAACGCCAGTTATCTCGAAGACAAGATCATGGAGCGGATGCGTGAGATGAAACATCTCAAACATATCGTTATCGTCTCCAACGGGATCAACGACATCGACGCCTCGGGGGAGGAAACCCTCTCTCTGCTCGTTGACCGGGTCAGGAGCGCTGGCGTGGATATTTCGCTGAGCGGGGTCAATGAATCGGTCATGAAGGTTCTGAAGCGGACCCATTTTCTGGAAAAGATCGGGGAAGATCATCTATTTCCGACCATGGAACGGGCGATTCAGGCAAACTATACGCAGGCGCACCGCGATGGGCAGGAGGAAGCCTGCCCGCTCCTGACGGTGTGCCGTCTGACGTAGGACACATTTTTGTTGCCTTTCCACAGCAAACATGTTTTTCAAAATCAGTTCTTCCGAGGGGGGTGCATCTTGGATCGGGTCGGGTCCTGGTTGAACGAGCCGACAGAAACCGTCCGCTTGTGTGAAAACAACCTGTCGCGAACCCCGGGAGCAACCATTCAGATAGACTTCGGGATCGGCCGAATTGTTTCTTTTCAGATACAAACAGCGTGACTAAGGCTATCACTTCTCCACGAATGGGGGGTCATATCATGTCCATCATCACTGTTTTCAACGGGACCTTTTGTCATGAAGCCGCTGTGTTGCAAGGTCTGCTCGAGACAACCGGGGCGGAGCACATCACCGACGCCGATGTGGTCGCAGGCGCCAGCCGGATCTCGGGTATGGACGAAGGCAAGCTGTCCAAGACCTTCAGCGTAAAGACATCGATCTTCAACAAATTCACCCACGAAAAGGAACGATCCATCGCCTGGCTCCGCCTGGCCCTGGCGCAGATCCTCGAGCGTGACAATCTGCTGATCAGCGGTTTTTCAAGCCTGCTTGTCGGACCGCATATCGCGCATGCGCTGCGGATCTGTCTCATCGCCGAAATGCGGTTTCGGCTGGAAGACGCCGCCAGAACGGAAGGGCTCAATGAAAAGGAAGCTCTTCGCCTGATTCACCGCCAGGATGAGGAGCGCGCACTCTGGGTCGATACCCTTTTCGGCAAAAAGGATCCTTGGGATGCCTCCCTCTACGACATCGTACTCCCCATGGACAAGCTCAGCTCGGGACAGGCGGTTGCGCTCGTTCAGGAGAATCTCGGCAAGGATGTGGTAAAAACCACTTCCCGATCCCGGAGGGCCGTCGAGGATTTCCATCTTGCGGCAGAGGTCGAGGTGGCGCTTGCCAAGGAGGGACATAACATCGTCGTCAGGGCGAAAGACGGCCGCATCACGTTGACCATCAACAAGCACACCCTGCTGCTGAGCCGCCTCGAAGAAGAACTCCGATCCATTGCGGAGCGCGTACCCGGTGTCGAGTCCGTCGAGACCAAGGTTGGCGAAGGTTTTTACCAGGCGGATATCTACCGGAAATACGACTTTCAGGTCCCGGCAAAAGTGCTCCTGGTAGACGACGAGCGGGAGTTCGTTCAAACCCTGTCAGAGCGTCTGCTCATGCGGGATATGGGGTCGGCCATAGCCTATGACGGCGAATCGGCCCTCACCCTGGTCAAGGAAGAAGAACCCGAGGTCATGATCCTTGATCTCAAGATGCCCGGAATAGACGGCATCGAAGTGCTGCGACGCGTCAAGGAAACGCAGCCCGAGATCGAAGTGATCATCCTGACTGGGCATGGATCCGAGGCCGACCGGAAGGTCTGCATGGATCTCGGCGCTTTCGCTTACCTTCAAAAGCCGGTGGATATCGAGCTGTTGAGTGACACCCTCAAGAAGGCCAACGAACAGATCCAGAAGCGCAAGGCGCAAAACGGCGCACAAAGCAGCTGAACCGGGATATCCCAGGTCGTTCGAATCAAAGCACAATGGCCCTCGAAGGCATAACTTATGGCAGCGCCCATATCGCTCAAACCGAAATTCTGGGACCACCGGGACATCGCCGCCGGCCCTTACAAGCACCTGTTCAACTTCAGGCGGATCTGGAAACTCACCGTCCTGCTGACGGCCGGGGTGACCATCATACCACTCCTCTTCATGGCCTTCATCGATTACAAGGTCACCCAGAAGGCCACGGAGGCGGAGATCCAGTTCCGTACCGCCAGACTGGTCTCCAACACCCGCCGGGCCGTCTCCTTTTTTCTGTTCGAACGGGCTGCCGCCCTGGAGTTCGTGGTTCAGGACAACTCCTTCGAGGCCCTGCACGACCCCGTGCGTCTCGCTGAATTATTGAAACACCTCAAGGAGGCCTTCGGCGGCTTTACCGACCTTGGCGTTGTCGACGCCCTGGGCGGTCAGCGAACCTACGTGGGACCCTATGAACTCGAAGGTGTCGATTATTCTCACGAAGTTTGGTATCAGCAGGTCGTGGAGCGGGGGATGCACGTCAGTGACGTCTTCCTGGGTTTTCGTCAAGTGCCTCACTTGATCATCGCCGTCAAACACTCCCTGCCGAACGGCTCCTTCTTCGTGGTGAGGGCCTCTATCGACACCCAGGAATTCAACAGCCTGCTCTTCGATATGGAGGTCGGCGGCCTGGGGGATATCTTTCTCATCAACCACCAGGGGATTCTGCAGACACCATCGCGCTTCTATGGAGACGTGCTGCAGAAAATTCCCTCCCCCACACCTGAATTTTCCGACAAGACAAGGGTCGTCCAGCATGAGAGCCCCGAAGGGACCCCGCTTGTCATCGGCTACGCCTACATTACGGATACGCCATTCATCCTGATGATCTGCAAACACAAACGTGAGCTGATCGAATCCTGGACCCGCGCCAACATGCAGCTGCTCGGGTTTCTGGCCGTCAGCATCCTGATCATCCTCCTGGTCATCCTGGGGGTTGCCACCTATCTGGTCGAACAGCTCCATACCGCCGATCAGCGGCGGGTCGCCACTCTCCACCAGGTCGAATACGCCAACAAAATGGCCTCCATCGGACGTCTGGCCGCCGGGGTGGCACACGAAATCAACAATCCGCTTGCCATCATCAACGAGAAGGCCGGACTCATCAAAGATCTCTTCGCCTTTGACCAGCGCTATGCACAGGACGAAAAACTCATCCGCCTCCTGGACGGCATCCTGAATTCCGTCGCCCGCTGCGCAACCATCACCCGGCGCCTGCTGAATTTCGCCCGGCACATGGACGACAGCCAGATCGTACCCCTCCAACTGCGGGAGACTATCCTGGAGGTCCTCGGGTTTTTGGGGAAAGAAACCGAGTACCGCTCCATCGTAGTGTCTTTGCAGGTGCCAGAAGACCTGCCCGAACTCCAGATGGATCGGAGCAAACTGCAGCAGATTCTGCTGAACCTCATCAACAATTCGTTCGCCGCCATGCGCGACGGCGGCCACCTCTCGATTGGAGCTACCCATGCGGACGAAAATCATGTTAAAGTACGTGTAGCCGATGACGGATGCGGCATTCCCGAAGGGGATCTGAAACGGGTTTTCGAACCCTTCTTCTCCACGAAAACCAAGCAGGGGGGGACCGGGCTCGGGTTATCCATCACCTACGGCCTCGTTCAGGAGTTGGGAGGTCACATCGACGTTGAAAGCCAATTGGGCAAGGGCACCGTTTTTACCATCACTTTACCCCTAACCCAAGAAAGGAAGGGAGGAGAGGCGAATGCGGGTGCTGCTGGTGGACGATGAGGAGGAATTGGTCTCCACGCTGGCCGAACGATTGAATATGCGGGGAATCGAGGCTGATTGGGCGACGAAGGTCGAAGATGCCATTTCACTTGTAGGAGAGACCTCTTACGACATCGCGGTCCTGGACATCAAACTGCCCAAGATGAGCGGGCTGCAACTGAAAAAGAAGCTCGAGGATTTGCGGCCGAAGATGAAATTCATTTTCATGACAGGACACGGCTCTGAAGCGGATTTCCGGACCGGCGCCGCCGAGGCGGGCGAAGCGTTTTACCTCGTAAAACCTGTGGGGATCGAGATCCTGGTAGAAAAAATGCAGGAAGTGATGCAGTCGGAGGGGAAGCGTTCATGAACCGATGCGACACCGGGGCTCGTACGGGGTTGGTGTTTTTTGGAACCATTTCGGCCTCTATATCCCACGAACTCAAAAACGCACTGGCCATCATCAACGAATCGGCGGGTCTGATCGAGGATTTTACCCTGATGGCCCAAAAAGGCCTTCCCCTCGATCCAGAGCGCCTGAAAACGGTAGCCGGCCGCATTCAAAAGCAGATCCAGCGCGCAGACGGGATCGTCAAAAATATGAACCGCTTCGCCCACAGTGTGGACGTCCCTTTAAAAGAGATCGACCTGCAAGACACCCTTTATTTCATGTCTTTGCTGGCTCACCGGCTCGCCGACAGACAGGGCGTCACGCTTGAGGCGGCTGAAGCGAAGGGCGGCATCCAGATCCTGACCGACCCATTCAGGCTCCAAAACCTGCTCTGGCACTGTATCCGCTTTCTCCTGCCTTTTGCCGACAGCCAAAAACGGATTCGCATGGCAGCCGAGGAAGGCGCTGAAGAGGTCTGCATCCAGTTCAGCGGCGCTGAGGGTTTTATCCATGGGGTCCCGGACACTTTTTCCGGAGAGGAGGAAAAAATCCTGCTCGATGCCCTTGGTGCACGGCTGATAACAGAAAAGGAACACGAGAGGCTCATCGTCGCTTTGCCGAAACAGCTGCAACCCTGAGAAATGTGAGGACGGAGAGATTGAAAGACGATACTTACCTTGATAAGAATTTGACAGGCCATTCTCACATCCGGGTATGAACGAACAGTACGAACCGTTGTATCTTATGATGGAAAAAGCGAGGAGGCAACCATGGCGGAAAAAGTTTTGCTTGTGGACGACGAGGAAGATTTTCTGGACAGCCTGGCGGAACGGATGCGGGCCCGCGGCATGAATGTGGACACCAGCCTTTCAGCAAAAGAGGCCCTCCAGAAGGCCGAGTCCGAATCCTTCGATGCGATCGTTCTGGATCTCATGATGCCCGAGATGGATGGGCTGGAGGTCTTGAAAACCCTCAAGGAAAAAAGGCCCGAGCTCCAAATCATTTTATTGACGGGGCATGCAACCATCGAAAAAGGCATCGAGGCCATGAAACTCGGCGCCACGGATTTTCTCGAAAAGCCGGCGGACCTCAAGTCTCTCACTGAAAAGATCCAGAAGGCCCAGGCGAAAAAGATGATCCTCGTAGAAAAGCAGACCGAAGAAAAGATCAAAAAGATCATGTCCGAGCGAGCGTGGTGAGTCTACGCGCCGCCACATCGGGTCAGGCAAAGGGTCTGGGACCAGAAAGGCACGCGGGCGGGCCATGGACCTTCAGGAGGTTTCCTTGACCGATGTCTCGAATTTAAGATGATATTTTTCGATCTTGGAGTGAAGGGTCGGTCGAGACAATCCGAGCAGTTTGGCCGCACGGGACCGATTACCGCCCGTTACACGCAGTGCCTCGCTGATCAACATCCTTGCAAAGCGATCCATACAGCTTTCAAAAAGATTGTCGCTGCCCCCTGCTGTGAGCGCGTTCACGATCCATTGTTGAACCCCTTCATCGCCGGCGAAAGCGCCTCCCCCCTCGACATTGCCCTGCCCGCTGATGGCCTGGTTGATGTCCTCCGGTGAGATGGGGGCGCCTCTGTTGAAAATGAGCGTTTTCTGGATGCAGTTTCCCAACTCACGGACATTTCCGGGCCAGGGGTGATTGTCGAGGATCTCTTTGGCCTCATCTGTAATGCCGGGATTGTCCATGAGCTAAAAAACACCATTCAAAAGGCCCTTATATTCAATCGCGGACATTTCCGGGCCAGGGGTATTGCCTGAGGATCTGCAATGCCTCCGCCGTTATGCCCGGGTTGTCGACCCCCATTTCGCGGGAATATCGCGAAAGAAAGTATCGCGTCAAGAGCTCGATGTCGTCCCGTCGCTCCCGCATGGGGGGAAGCCACAGCGTGACGACCTTCAATCGATAGTAAAGATCTTCGCGGAAGCGGCCTTCGGCCAAGGCCTTCTCCAGGTTCCGGTTGGTCGCCGCCAGAATCCTCACGTCGACCGATATCGGTTCGCGACCTCCCAGCCGCTCGATGCTTTTTTCCTGTAGAAGCCGCAGGATCTTGGCCTGAATGCTCGAAGGCATGTCACCGATCTCGTCGAGGAAAACCGTTCCACCGTTGGCCTGCTCGATCTTTCCGACCCGGCGGTGGGACGCACCGGTAAAGGCCCCCCGCTCGTACCCGAACAGCTCGCTTTCCAAAAGGTTCTCGGGGATCGCGACGCAGTTGATCACGAGAAACGGTTTGTCGTTCCGAAGACTGTGCTGATAGATCGCACGCGCCACCAACTCCTTCCCCGTGCCCGATTCACCCCGGATAAGCACCGTTGCATCCGTCGAAGACACCCGTCCAATCGCCTTGTACACATCCTGCATGGGTTTGCTTCGACCGATAATGGCCTCCCGAAACCCTTGTTGCCCGGGCGCGGCATTCATATCGACCGGGGAGCGCATGAAGCGGCCGGCTTCCAGCGCCTCTTCGATGACCACCAGCATGTCAGGGATATCGAACGGCTTGAGGATGTAATCGAACGCCCCCAGTTTGGTCGCCTCGATCGCTGTTTCGGTGGTTCCGTAAGCCGTCATGATAATGACCGGAAGCTTCGGCTCGATCGCGTGGATCGCTTCGAAGGTCTCGAGCCCATTCATCCCGGGCAGGCGCATGTCCAGAACCACCAGATCCAAGCCTTCCGTCTCGACGAGCTTGAGCCCCGCCTCTCCCGAGGCCGCGCAGCGGATATCGTAACCCTCTGCCGAAAGCAGCTTCTCGAAGCTTTTCCGCAGCTGATCGTCATCGTCGATGATCAAGATGGTACTCAAGACATCTTACTCCCGGATAGGCAACGTGATGGTGAAAGCGCTCCCTTCCCCTTCCGCCGACGACAAATCGATCCGCCCACCATGCTCCTCCACGATACGCGCAGCAATGCTGAGACCGAGTCCGGTTCCCTCTTCTTTCGTCGTGTAGAAAGGTTGGAAGACCTTTTCCTGCAAGGCCTCGGACATCCCCGGGCCGTCATCCGCCAGCCGGATGCGAACCACCCGCCCCAGCCGGTCGTCAAAGGCCGTCACCTCGTAGATGTCGATCAGTCCTCCCCCCTGCATCGCTTCGCAGGCGTTGACGATCAGGTTGACAAAAACCTCTTTCAATTGCTCCGGATCCAGGGGGATTTTCGGCAGCACCTCGTGCCGATGGAGCCTCACAGCGACGTTATAGGACTCCAGGCGATGCCGCATCAGCTGAATCGCCAGGTCCACCGCCTCCGACGGGCTCGCCTCCTGGATCTTCAATTTCGGCGGCCGGGAAAACTCCAGAAAATTCTGCAGGATGGTATCAATGTGGCGGATTTCCTGCGAGATCACGTCCAAATCCTCTTTCTGTGTCGGAGTGAGATCGAGCGAGCGGTTCAGGGAGAAGAGACGCATTTTGACGGAGGTCAACGGATTGCGGATGCTGTGGGCGGTCCCGGCAGCCAGTTTTCCGACCAGGGCCATCTTTTCCGCCTGCAGGAGGGTCTCACGGCTCTTGCGAAGTTCCGTATGGGTCTGGTCGATATCCTCCATCAAACCGTGAACCCGGCGGCTCAATGCCTTGACCTCGTTTTTCGAGTCCGGGAAATCGGCTTCCCCCGCTGTCAAACGCGCGAGCCTCTGCAAGGGTGCCAGGATGTGGTTGATCAGCATGAGGCCGAACAGCAGACCCAGAATGACGACGATCACCATGGCGGTGCCTGCCACCGTCCTCAATCGCCGCGCCTGAAGGAGACTCTCCTGTTTCACCTCCTGGATCCGCTGGGCATGGATGGCTTTGTAGTCTTCGCAAAGCTCGAGGATCTTGAAAAAGACCCGCCGGACATGGTCATGGAGCTGCGCCCCCCTCTCCCGCTCACCCGCCCGGTAGCATTCGATCACGACATCCTTCGCGGCTATGTAATGCTCGTATTCCTCGCCGATTTCGGCGACCGCCCGCTGCTCCTTCTCCGTAGCAGCGTAGCTTTCGGCCTGCGCCAGACGTTCTTTGAAGATCTGCCGGTATTCTCCGAGCTGTTTGAGCCAGTCAGGGTTGCCATCCAGGAAATAGTAAGAAACGAAGCCTTTCTGATTGACGAGAGCGGACTCGAGGTTTTCGGCGGCCTGAAATGCGGCCATGTGCCGTTCGACCACATCGGTCGTCAGGTGTTCCATCTGGTACGTGTACCAGATCATGACGACACCGCCCAGGAGGGTAATCGAGACCAGCGCCGCCAGGATCGAATAGATCCGAACCCGCAAGCTGATCTGATTCCATAAATCCATCGGCTATCGACTCAGGGCCGGATATCGATGCTCGGATAAAGCCCCTTGAGTCTTCCTTTCGGGTAGGGCTGAATCATGTTGTAAGAGATGTCCTGGTCCTTCTGGGCGTGGCCCCGATTGCCGCGGCCGTCGAAATAGGCGCCGTTCGCCTCGAGGATATGCTCGATGCGATGCCGAAAGGCCTCGACAAAGACCGCCCCATCCCCTTCGAATCGCATCCGCCCAAGATCATACCGTCCCCCGATCTTGGCAAAATCGTCTAGATCGAGGCTGTGGACCTTTAGATCTTCCCGGTTTCGAATCAACCCCCATATCAAGTGATTCGGCGGGATTTCGAGCGGTTCCCGGATGTCGATGATCGTGTGGGGCATCACGACGGAGCCTCCCCCAATGGTCAGGGGCGCATCCTCCATCCCCCTGAGGAAGGAATTGAATCCCACGAAAACCTTTTTCCCCAGCCGGGTCCGGACCAGTTTACCGCCGTGGGCGGTCACATTCTCGCCCTCCAGACGCGAATGGATGATGCAGCAGTTTTCCTGGGCATTGGAACCCCTCCCGAGCCAGGCATCTTCGAGATACGCCCGCTGCGCGACGAGCACGTTCGCGTCGACATGGGTATCCCCTTTAACGACGGCGTACCGGCTGAGGGAAGTCCCCTGGGAGATTGGAATCGGCGCCTTGAGGTGCACCACATCGAAGATCCTCTGGAATTCGGTCTTGCGGTCTTCCATGAAGTCCATCAGGATCCCTTGCGGGACCGTCCCAGGCTCCATATGGATGTAGGCCTTGAGAAGGTCCGCATCGAAGTGGTAGTTGAACCGGAAGCGATCCCCCGCCTCGATCCGTATCTCCCCGGCAGGCACCCACTCATGCGACAACTCTCCCACCTGGACATAGGCAAAGGCCCCGATAACGCAATCGTGCAGCGTGGTCAGATCTACCGTGCTGAAAGGCCCCAGGAAGCAGCCTTCCACGGTGGAGCCGTGGATATTCGCATAGTGGGTGGATGCGGTGTTGCAAATCAGGAATTCTTCGAGATTTTCAGGATCGTGGGAATAGTTGTGGACCAAGGTCTTGATGAGATAGCTGTCCTTGATGTGGATCACTTCGTCGTCGTGGAGCGGGATCTCCAATCCGCCGTAACGGAACACATCCCCCCTGCATTTCAGTTCATCGCCGCGGATGTCGCTCTTATAAAGCACCGAATGATCGACAAAGCACTTCCCGAGAAAATAGCTCCCTCCCAGACTCGATCCATGAAAGCGGAAATGCAGCGGATGGTGCGGCGTCAAGGCATAGAAGGCGTAGAACCGGCCAAACTGCTTGAGAGGCACGATGCTGCGCAGATAAGGACCGCTGTCGAAAGCCGGTTCCCTTAGATTGATATTGATACGATTGACGACCCGCTCGATCAGTTTTTCCAGTTCTTTCATCTCCATCCCCCTCAAC
Source organism: uncultured Desulfatiglans sp. (assembly GCA_900498135.1). Lineage (NCBI taxonomy): Bacteria > Pseudomonadati > Thermodesulfobacteriota > Desulfobacteria > Desulfatiglandales > Desulfatiglandaceae > Desulfatiglans > uncultured Desulfatiglans sp. Next base: position 1,563,497 of record LR026961.1, on the reverse strand, counting down.
CTTGACACCGTCATCCGGTACTGGTCGGCACGTTATGATCCTCAAACTGGTTCGTTTCCATCCGGAAATGGTCTTTTGGGCCAATCTCGGCGTTGATCTGCACGTTTGCTTGTGCGGCGACCACCAGGTCGCCTCCGCGCAAACGCTTGATCGCCTTGACATTGGCCCAAAATCCTCATTTCCGGATTGGAAACTTTGCCGCGCCGGATGCTCTTTCCCCGATGGGCACTGGTTAGGTTCCCGGGCTGCTGCCCGTGCATACCGTCCCTGACTACAGAGGCACCCGGTTCCGTGCCCTCGGCCTCCCGTCACACAGCTCCGCGTCGCCGATCTTCTTTTCTGGCTCCAAAATCCATGGAATTTGCTTTTCTGGCCAAACCTACTCGTCATCCGGTCAAAGGATTTCCATCTGCTTTCGCGCAGACGCTTGACCGTCAGGACATGAGAGAAAAACCCTCCAACCGGGATAGGAACCCGGCCGTACCGGAGCATCCTTACTTGGAGAAAGATTGCAACGCAAAATCTCCATCGCACGGACACGTTTTCGTCAAGAGGTCGTCACCGGCATCCCCATAATCGGCCACAAAACAGCGACAGCAAGCGCCACCACCACCATCAGGAGGATGCTGGCCGGCAACCCCAGCAGAAAGAAATCCCCGGGTGTAAACTGCTTGGAATCGTAGGCGATCGCGTTCGGAGCGGCCCCTACCAGCAGGAGGAACGGCATGCCGGCTGTCACCAGGGCGGCAAAAAGGATGACGTCCGGTGCTACCCCTAGATAGGGCGCGATCACGAAGGCCACCGGCAGCGAGATGGCGATGGCGGCCACGTTCATGATGAAATTCGTCATGATCATGACGAAAAAGGCGATGCTCATCACGAAAACGAACCAATTGGCTTCTTTGAACATGGCCAGCCAGTTCACGGCGAGCCACTTGGCCGCCTCGGTCTCCCAGAGGCAGAAACCGATGCTCATCGCGCCGGCGAAGAGCAGGATGATGTTCCAGGGAATCTCCTCGAGGTCGCTCAGGGTCAGGATGTTGAAGATGAAAAAGAGGATGGTGGAGATCAGGATCAGGGCCGTCTTGTCGATCGGTTCCAGCGCCGGAATGAAGGAGCGCAGAGACATCGTGAGGATGCAGGCGAAGACGATGGCCGCCGCCAGGATCTCCTTTCCCGTGATCCGCCCCAGTTCGCTGTTGAGCTGCCGGGCCTTCTGACGCAGCCCCGGGATCACTTTTTTCTCAGGCTTGCAGAAAAACAGGAAAAACCCCCACAGCAGGAAGGTCATCAGCCAGCCGATCGGAAACATGTAATAGGTCAGTTCGAAAAAGGAGATATTCCGACCGACGATGTCGTTGAAGAATCCGAGCGCCACCGCGCCCCGCGCCGCCCCGAGCAGGGTAACGATACTGCCGGCCCCTGCCACGTAGGCCATGCCCATAAAAAGCCCCTTGCCGAATTTGGTCGGTTTATCCCCCTCGCCGTACAGATTGTAGATCGCCAGAAGGAGGGGGTAAATCGTGGCCGCCACCGCCGTATGGGCCATGATATGCGTCAGCGCCGCCGTGACCAGAAAGCACCCGAGATAGATCATGCTGGTCTTTTCGCCGACGATGTCCAGCATCTTGTAGGCGAGCCGTTTCGTCAGGCCGGTCTTGGTAAAAACCAGTCCGATGACGATGGAGGCGAAGATGAAGAGAACCGACGGATCCATGAAATCCTTGAAAGCCACTTTGGCCGGCCGGATCAGAAAAAGGGCCTGCAGCACGCCGATGGCGAGGCTCGTCACCCCGATCGGCACCACCTCGAAAACCCACCAGGTCCCGGCCAGAAGAAAGACCGCCAAGGCGCCCTTCCCCTCCTTGCTCAGAACGAAGTGCTTGCCCTGCGGATCGATGGCATCGGGCCACGGCGGCGAATAATACACCACTGCAAAAAGAAACACTCCGGTAAAGAGAAAAATCAGCCTGCGCCAATTGATCTTGCCCTTAGCGGCGGCATCAGCATAGTCACCTGACATAGGGAAAAACCTCCCGTTGTGTTAGTCCTTGTCTATCCAGAAATGGTCGATCAATGAAGGCCGGGCTTCCGATCATCCACCCGCCTCAAAAACCGACGAAGGCCCTTTCCCTCAGTCGGCGCCCCGCGGAATTTCACAGGCCTTGATGGCCTCGCAAACCTCCAGGAAGACATCCGACAGACGCAGAACGCCGACAATCGTTCCCTCTGCCAGCACCAGGAGGGATTGATGCCTCCCCATGATCAACTGATGAATCGCCTCGTCCAGCGTCGCCTCCGCCTTGACGTACTCCCCTTCCGTCGGCTTGTACATGATGTTCTTGACCCGGATCCGGGAAGCCTTCGAGCAGATATCCGTAAGGGGTTTATCCCATAGGGAGAATTGCTCCATCATGGATTTGAGATGGGTCTTGGTCAAACCGAACCGGGCGAAAGACTCCTTTTCCTTGACCTCCTGGTATTTCGGCTCGAGGCCTCGGAGGACATCCAGCTGACTGACCTTACCGACGACCTTTCCCTCCGCATCTTTGATGAGCACTGCACGGTGGCGGTAACGGGTCTGATCGAAGACCTTCTGAGCATCCTCGAGCGCCATCACCGCTTCGAACAGAGAGGCATCCTCCGAGACGGTGGCATATTCCTTCAAAGGCACCATCAAATCTCTGACCAGAATCGTCTTCATCGCTCCTCCCACTTATATGGGTTTTATCCATTCATGAGGCGTACCAGCTTCCCATCATCGAAATAATCAATGATGTTCAGGCAGCCGTAGTCCTGCTGCAGCGAATACATGGATGCCAGCGAAAGCCCCAAGGCATCGCAGATGATCACACGGTTCACACCGCCATGCGCCACCAGCACCCAATCTCCCGGACCTTGTTCCACAAATCGACGCTTCAGCCAGCTGAGGACCCTCTCGGCAAAGCCGGCCATGGATTCCCCCCCACCCGGCGCGGAGAAATTCACGAGATCCGCCTGGCGTTTCGCCAACGCTTCAGGAAAACGCCGGCAGACTTCCTCCAGAGTAAGGCCTTCCCACTCACCGAAATACATCTCACGCAGTTCGGGTACCAACTCCACGGGGGCTTCGTGGTATCGAGCAACCCATCGGGCGCCGGCGGCCGAACGTTCGAGATCGCTCGCAAAAATGGCCTTGATATCCAGAAATCGAAGCCGCTCTGAAAGGTGCTGCATCTGCAGCACACCGGTCTCGGTCAGCCCTATCTCTGTATGGCCGTGGATAGAATTGTGCTCATGGCCGTTTATCTGCCCATGCCGCACAAGGTACAAACGGTTGCGTCTCGCCATAGCCGGCGATCATAGTGAGCATCATTTTTTATGTCAAATAAATTTAGGCTTTATGTAACGCCTTGAATGTTGTATATACCCAAACTTAAACGTACTTTACCTGGAAGCGGTCTTTCGGGCCGGGTCTCGGCAGGCACGTTTGCCTGTGCGTTTGCCGCCGGTATGGAACCCAACCGGAAAGGGGCTTTTCGCCGATCCCGGCGTCCTGCCCGTACAGCCGCTCGGAAGGCAAGCCTCGGGCCATATCCATTCAAATGATTGATTTTAAAAGCATTAATATAAATCTGCATTTCTGGATGAGGAACATCGCCGTGCCTGTTCGTCCCTTCCGGTTCACACCCAAACCAGTCGTTGTCCATCCGGAGGTGATCTCCGGGCACAGCCCGGGTTCGAATCCAAACATGAGGATTTCTTGCCCATACCCAGGAAATCAAGAAGAATCCTGTTCGAAATAGAAGCAGCATGGTTTTCCGCCAACAGGGGGCCCTTCGGTTGAAGTCAGAGAAAGATTGTTTCGGCATTTTGGAAAAGGTATTTCCGCTCGGCGAGGCCGGTTTGAGGGAAATCACTCCGTCCTGTTTCGAATGCCCGGAGAAAACCGCCTGCCTCAGAACCGCCCTGGAAAGCAGGGAAGGGCTCTCCTTTAGGGCCGAAATAATGGACCGCTCCCCCGCCGAGGGTGTTTGGGACCGCCTCAAGCGCTGGTCTTACAGAAAAGAATTGAGCCGGCGTGTTCGAGCCAGGGAAGGGAACAGGCGATGACCATCCAGCTCACCTGTCCTTATTGCCGATTCTCGAAAGAGGTTCCCGAAAGCACCATTCCGTCCACCGCCAAACGGGCGGTATGCCCCCAATGCGGTCAGCAGTTTCTGTTTTCCAGGCCTGGATCTGAGGACGCACCAGGCGGATCTTCTTCGCCTCCCACCCCGGAGCCCCCGCCGGTCGAAACGGTCTTCGAACCCGAGGCGACGCTCGAATCCGCAGCCCCCTGGGAACAGAAAGACGGCCCCGGGTTCTGGGCGACTTTTTTCCAAACCATCTCTGCCGTCCTTTTTTCCAGCAAATCCTTTTTCAGCCCGGATCTTCACCCTGCAGGGCGAGGGCTCCGCGATCCTCTCGCCTTCGGGCTCCTGTCAGGAGTCCTCGGCAGCATGGCGGCCTTCTTCTGGCAGGCCTTGCTGGCGCTGGCCGGATTCACCTCCTTTGGCGGCCTGTTCGTTGGTCAATTGACTTACGGCCTGATTTTTGTCATCCTGGTGCTCATCATCCCTGTCGTTGTTTTTCTGGGCCTGTTCGTCTACACGGGGGTCCTGCATCTGCTGATGAGGATCACGGGAGCGGGCAAACGTCGTTTCGAGGGGACCTTTCGCGTTGTAGCCTACTCGCAGGCCGTTCAACTGCTGGCATTCGTCCCGTTCATAGGCGGTTGGATCGCCTGGATCTGGCAGCTTGTCGTGCAAATCGTCGGTCTGCGCAACATCCATGAAACAAGCTATGGCCGGGTCATCCTGGGCTTCCTGATTCCCGTCATGCTCTGCCTCGTTGTCGGCATCGTCACCGTCCTGCTCATTCCGCTTGTCTTCCTGCGACTTTCCTGAAGGTTATACCATCCAATGCTTTTGAATTCTTTCTTGCTCTGCCTCGGTATCGCACTCCTTTACTGGGGCTCCGAGTGGATGGTGAAAGGGGCCGCTTCCCTTGCGCTTTCCCTTTCCATCCGCCCTCTGATCGTCGGCCTGACGGTGGTGGCCTTCGCCACGTCGGCCCCCGAACTTCTGGTAAGCCTCGTGGCGGCCGTCAAGGGCTCGAGCGGTATTTCGCTCGGCAACATCCTCGGCAGCAACGTAGCCAACATCGCCCTGATCCTCGGTCTCAGCGCCCTTTTCAACCCCCTGGCGGTCGACCCCATTCTGGTGCGGCGCGACATCCCCTTCCTGGTCGGCATTTCGGCCCTTTTCTGGGTGTTGTGCCTGAACGGCCAAATCGGTCTTTGGAAAGGCATCCTGCTGGTGACGATGCTGATCGTTTTCATCCTCATGGGCGTCTTTACCGCATCAACGCACCCGCAAGGATTGGAAACCCTCCCCGTCGAAAAGAAAGGCACCCTCTGGAAAGACGCCGTGCTCATCGTCGCCGGGACGACCGCTTTGATGGGAGGGGCTCACCTGGTGGTCCAATCATCCATCTTCTTCGCGAAGATCTTCGGGCTGAGCGAGACCTTCATCGGGTTGACCATCGTAGCCGTGGGGACCTCTCTCCCCGAACTGGCGACCTCGGTGGCGGCGGCGGCCCACCGGGAATCCGACATCTCCATCGGCAATGTCGTCGGCAGCAACGTCTTCAACCTCTGCATGGTCATGGGGGCTGTAGGGTTCTTCAACCCGATGGAGGTCGACAGGGGACTGTTGCGTTTCGAGTTTCCCGCCATGTTCGTCCTGACCCTGCTCCTCTGGATCTTCGCGCGCACACGTCTCATACTCCGACGGCGGGAAGGTCTGGTTTTCGTTGTCTGCTATCTGGCCTTCGTAGGCCTTTCCTATTGGCGGGCCATTCTCTGAACCTTTTCTCCCTTTCGAGTGTGATCCATTGACGACGCATCCCATTGATTATCCCCGTTTTCTCAACCCTTCCCAGCTCGAGGCGGTCATGACCCTGCAAGGCCCGGTTCTCGTGGTGGCCGGCGCCGGCAGCGGCAAGACGAGGACGCTGGTCTACCGAGTGGCGCGACTGGTCGAAACCGGCGTCGCCCCGGAGTCCATCCTGCTGCTCACGTTTACCCGTAAAGCCGCCATGGAGATGCTCGAACGGGCTGCAGGGCTGGCCGATCCCCGCTGCCGATTCGTGTCGGGCGGGACCTTTCACGCGTTGGCCTACCGGGTCCTGAGGCAGCACGGCGAACGACTGGGCTTTCCACCCGGATTCACCATCCTGGACCGCTCCGATATGGAAGAGGTGCTCCGCTCTCTCATCCCGGATCTCAACCTGCCGAAAGGCACCAACCGCTTCCCGAAACGCGCCACGCTGGCCAATATCCTCAGCAAGGCGGCCAACCTCGAGCAATCGGTCGACACCTTCATGGAAGAGGAGTATGGCCAGTTCCTGGAATTCGTCCCCGAGATCCGGAGGCTGACGGATCTCTATGGCCGGTACAAGCGGGAACACGCCTTGATGGATTATGACGATCTGCTGATCCACCTGCGGAGGCTTCTGGCCGAGGATGTCGAAACCAGGCAGCTCCTCGGACGCCAATACAGCCACATCATGGTGGACGAGTACCAGGACACCAATGCAATTCAGGCCGACACCGTCAGCTGGCTGGCCCATGAGCACCGGAACGTCATGGTGGTCGGGGACGATTCCCAATCCATCTACTCCTTTCGCGGCGCCGACTACCGCAACATGTTCGCGTTCCCGAAGCGGTTTCCGGGCGCCAGGATCATCAAGCTGGAGGAGAACTACCGTTCGACCCAGCCCATCCTGAATCTGACCAACGCCGTTATGGCGCAGGCGGGTGAACACTACACCAAGTGCCTCTTCACCCGCCGGGAAGGCGGGGAAAAGCCAGCGGTCATCGATACCCGCACCGAACCGGAGCAGGCCCTGACGGTCTGCCGCTTGATCAGGCAGGAGATGGATGCCGGCCGGTCCCCAGAGGAGATCGCCGTGCTTTTCCGGGCAGCGTACCACTCATTTGAACTGGAGGCCGAACTCAGGCGTCAACGGCTCCCTTACATCAAATACGGCGGGTTCAAATTCCTTGAATCCGCCCATATCAAAGACTTTTTGGCCCACCTGCGCGTACTGGTCAATCCGGAAGAGGCCGTGAGCTGGAGCCGCATCCTGTGCATGGTCAAAAACATCGGCCAGGGGAAGAGCCGCAGCATCTTCGAATGGATCAAGGCCAATCGGATCACCCCCGGGAAGCTCTCCGAATGGCCTGGAATGGGGAAGCGGGAGCAGGGCCTCAGACCGCTCTGCGACCTGATGCAGCAACTGAGCGGCAAAACGCCCTCCCCCAGGAAAGCGGTGGAAACAACCCTGGATTACTATACCCCCGTCCTGAAAGAACGCTACGACGACTATCCACGGCGGCTCAAGGAGCTTCAGCAGCTCATCCCGATGGCGGAGCGGTATCAGAGCCTGCGGAGTTTCCTGGCGGACCTCGTCCTGGATCCTCCCAACAGCTCGCTCGATGCCGAACCCGCGCAGGACCGCTCCTTTCTGACCCTCTCGACGGTCCATTCGGCCAAAGGGCTGGAGTGGCCGGTCGTGATCGTGATCTGGGTCATGGAGGGGCGGTTTCCATCGGCACGCGCCTACCGGAACCCGATGGAACTGGAGGAGGAAAGACGCCTCATGTATGTGGCCGCCACCCGGGCCATGGACCGGCTTTTCTTCTGCTACCCCGGACAGGAGTATCAGCAGACATGGGACACCATGGGAGGCGGGCCGACCTACCAATCCGGTCTTTCCTCCTTTATCGGCGCCTTGCCGCAGGGGGTCGTGGCCTTCGAATCGGCACGCACCTCCAGGCGTTTCGACCCCTTTTCGAAACCCCGCGGCAAAGCGGCCGAACCGGAGGCCGCCTCGCCCCATCCCTTTCAATCGGGGGACCGGGTTCGCCACCCCGCCTTCGGCCCCGGCGTGGTCTCACGGTTTTTCGATGATGACAAGGTGGAGGTCTTCTTCAGCCAGGCCGGACGCAAGCTGCTCCACCTGGGGTACACCACCCTCGAAAAGATATAATCTGTATCCATCCGGAAATGGTTTCCCGGTAGAACCCATTTTCCAATCCGGAAATGAGGATTTTTGGCCCATATCAAGGAAATCAAGCGTTTGCGCGGAGGCGACCTGCGGGTCGCCGCGCAAGCAAACGTGCAAATTGACGCCGAGAGGGGCCAAAAAGACCATTTCCGGATGGAAAATCTGAAAACTCCATGAACCCGCAAGATTACACCATCGAAGGGGTCCTCGGGCCCCAAGGGCTGCTTGCCCGCAATCTGCCGGGCTTCGAATTCCGCAGCGTCCAGATGGATATGGCCCTGCTCATTCAGGAGGCGCTGCAGAAGAACCTGCCCGCCATCATCGAGGCAGGAACGGGAACCGGCAAGACCTTCGGCTACCTGACCCCCCTTATCCTGAGCGGCCGCAAGGCCGTCATCTCCACGGGAACCAAGAACCTCCAGGAGCAGATCTTCCAGCGGGACCTCCCTCGTCTGCTGGCCGCGACCGGCCTCCGGGCGGACGCCGTGATGATGAAGGGGCGCAAGAACTATCTCTGCCTCCATCGCTACCACCAGCGGTTCGTGCAGTCAGCGCTCCCTGCTCCTGAAGCCTTCGATATCCGCGGCCGGCTCGAGGCCTGGATCCGCAGGACGTCCTTCGCCGACCGCGAGGAGCTGCCCTGGATGGCCGATCAGGACACCCTCTGGGACAGCCTTTCCGCCGGCTCGGATCAATGCCTCGGGAGCGAGTGCCTCTTCCTCGATCAGTGCTTCCTGGGGAGGCTCCGGAGCACGGCCGCCGAAAGCCGTCTCATCATCGTCAACCATCACCTCTTTTTCGCGGACATGAAGGTCAAGGAGGGCGGCTTCGGGGAGATCATCCCGCGGTTCGAAGCCGTGGTTTTCGACGAGGCCCACCACATGGAAGAGGTCGCCACCGCCGCCTTCGGGGAGAGGCTCAGCACCGCCCAGATGCTGGAGTGGGCCGCTGATTTCGAAGAGACCGTGCCCGCATCGATGAAGCGCCCCCCCACGAACCTCTTGATGCTCCTGCAAAAACTCCGGGCCGCCGTAGGCGGCATCGAACAGGCCCTGGAGGGCTTCAGCGACCGGGAACGCATCGCCCCGGATCTTCTCGCGCATCTCAAGACAGGCCCGGGCCGCGAGATCCGCCGCTGCCTCCAGACCATCCGGCAGGAGGAAACCTTATTCCAGATCGAGAGCGAAGGGATCGAACCCCTTCTCCTGCGGGCGAGGGAAATCGAACGGTTGGTCACGGAGACCCTCGAGCCGAAGGAAGCCGACTGGCTCAACTGGTTCGAGAAGCGCAAACGCGGCATCGTGTTCTACGCTTCTCCGCTGGATGTCAGCGAAGATTTGAAAGGCCGCCTCTACCAGAAATGTCCGCGGGTGCTCCTCACATCGGCGACGCTCGCCGCCGCGGGCAACTTCGATTATGCCGCCGCCCGCCTCGGCCTGCCCGAAAACGCCCTGAAGGCAATTTTCCCCTCCCATTTCGACTTCAAGCGGCAGGCCCTGCTCTATGTTCCAGCGGATCTCCCCGCACCCGGCCACCCGCGTTTCAGCGAGGCCGCTGGGGAGCGCATCCTCGAGATCCTGGGGCTCAGCGAAGGCCGGGCCCTGGTCCTTTTCACCAGCTACCAGAATCTCTTCAACGTGCACCGCCACCTGCAGGATAAACTGCCCTTCACCCTGCTCAAACAAGGAGACGCGCCGCGCTCCACCCTCCTCGCAACCTTCCGGGAAGACATCCACTCCGTTCTCCTGGCCACGGGATCCTTCTGGCAGGGGGTCGATGTCCCGGGTGAGGCCCTGAGCTGCCTGATCGTCGACAAACTCCCCTTCAGCTCACCCGGAGACCCCCTGGTGGCCGCCCGGATCACCCATCTGCAGGAGCAGGGGAAAAACGCCTTTATGTCCTACCAGGTTCCCGAGGCCGTCCTCGCCCTCAAACAGGGCCTGGGCCGCCTTATCCGGACCAATACGGACAGGGGTGTCATGGCAATCCTCGATGTGCGCCTGAGACACGCCCGCTACGGCGGGATCTTCCTGGAAAGCCTGCCGCCCGTGCCCGTAACGGCTTGCATCGAAGATATCGCGGATTTCTACAGCCGAGAGCCGGAGGCTGGGAAGGAGGAGTCCGCATCGGCGCGGGGAAAGCGCAACGGCCTCGATATCGGCACGGAAAAAGGTTGATTCCCGGCCGCCGTTCCATCACAATCGGCCGCATTCATGCGGAGCGGGATCCGGCGCCGGCGGCCGAAAACCCGCAGCACGCCTCAGTTCGCCGAGAAAGGAGCCCCGAACCATGTCCCCGAAACACTGGGAAGTCCTGTCGAGCATCCTGGACAGATCCTATCGTGTCTTCAGCATCCGGACCGACCGCGCACGCTCTCCCCGCACCGGAAAGGCCCATGATTTCTTCGTGCTGGAATCTTCCGCCTGGGTCAACATCATCCCCCTCACGTCCAACGGCGAGGTCGTCCTGATCCGCCAGTACCGGCACGGCATCCGCGACGTCACGCTGGAGATACCGGGCGGACTCGTAGAGGCCGGCGACACCCCCGAAACCGCGGCCCTCAGGGAACTTCGTGAAGAGACCGGTTATCATGCCGGGAAGGCCTTCGAACTCGGAACGGTGCACCCGAACCCGGCCATCCAGAACAATATCTGCTACACCTATCTAGCCAACGATGTCATTCCGGCGGGGCAGCAGGAACAGGACGACAAGGAGGACATCCAGGTCCTGCTCAAGCCGATCGAGGAAGTGCCCGCCCTCATCCGGCAGGGCGCGATCACCCACGCCCTGGTCCTGGCCGCCTTCTACCGGTATTTCATGGAATACAAACGCATGTGACAAGGAGTCTTCGTCGCAGCGCAAAGAGGCCTTTTCCGGATGGAGGTCAATCCAGGTCTACCGGCGTACCGCACCGATTGCAGCGTTTGGCGCCGCGGAACAATCGATGGCCGCAGGCCGGGCAGTGGTAACGGGCCTCTTCGTCGGCCACCCACTTTTCGGTGCCGTGCTCCCGCCAGTACGGGATGGCCCGAAGCATGACCTTCCGGCCCACAGGCATGGGAAATTCGTCGATCAGACGGCAGGGGAACGCGTCGCACTGATGACAGCCCGTGTAGCCCTTTTCGCGGGTGCAGGCCTTGATGGCGCATTCGCGGCAGAAGAGGAAAGGATCGTCCGAAAGGCAGCCTTTGCAGCAGATGTCGTCCGCCGACAGGTTCCCGCTGTCCGGCAGCTTGCCCTTATAGACGTCCACCAGCCGCTCCTTGAATTTGCGGTTCCCATCCCGTTCGGCGTATAGGATGGCGCATACCCCGCAGTAGAGGCCGCAGGGTGCAAGATATTCAGGATTGATCTCCACCATTTTTCCCTCCTTCTCAGGCCGTCGAACCGCTCCCGCCCGGAGCGGCGCCACGGCCCTCAGCTGAGCAACTGTTCCCGGAGATCCGGTCTCATTCCAAAAACCCGAATTCCCGGCCGGTCACGCGCGACAGAACCGCCGGACCGGAAAAGCCTTTATTTCTCGTTCTTCACCTTTTAATATGGGTGAGGGCTTGTCGAAGCGTTTTCACTTGGAAATGCCCTCTTTTGCCGATCTCGTCCTCAAGCTGTGCGTATGCTTGGGAATGGCTCCCCAGGCTTTATCCGTACAACGGATTTTTTATATCGATATGGGCAGACAGCTCTCTTTTCCGGATCGGAGGCCGGCTTCCACCGGGAAATCCTTTCCGGATGGACATCCAGAACAACCGCTTTCGTGTAGATTTTTTATTTTAATATATATCACAACCATACCCCGATCGAAAAGATGAGGGAGCCGCGTTCCTGATCCGCCAGGCGGGGTGGAGAGAAAGCAGAACCAACTCGATCCGGGAAAACCCGGCCGGATTGGGCTGGGATCCGGAGCCGGAACCGTAAAGCGCCTGTGGGGAAAGGATCGCTTCGGCAAACACCGATGGACGAGCGGCCTGGGGAAGGTTCGGGGTCCCCGGTCCAGCCTCGAGAGGGGCTCATGAAACTGAAGACCCGTCTATGCATCGCTTGGTTCCTGCTGATGACCTGTCTCGCCGCCGCTGCCGGGTGTGCACCGGTCGTTTCCCTAAAGGCGCTCCAGAGCGCGGATCGGTCCTTGCCCTTCCCGACGCTCGCAGCCGATCCCGGCGCTTTTTCGGGCACCACGGTGGTCCTGGGCGGACAAATCGTCGAAACGAAAAATCTCCCGGGCAAAAGTCTCATTTTCGTTGTTCAGCGACCTCTCGACAGCCGGCAAAAGCCCAAACCGGACAGCGAATCGAGGGGGCGCTTTCTCATTTCGGTGGAAGGCTTCCTGGACCCTGCCATCTACCGTGCAGGCAGATGGATCACGGTGGTCGGCACCGTCGCCGGGAGCGAAACGCGCCCCCTGGGGGACATTCAATACACCTATCCGGTCATCGCAGAACGCGAACATCATCTCTGGCCCCTGAAGGGCGTTGCCCCCGATGCCCAAATCCACTTCGGAATCGGGATCGGCTTCGGTTTTTGAACAGCGCCTAACGGGTGTCCGCTCCAGAGCCGATCCCCCCGCGCTGGGGGCCGCATCGCACCGAAAGCACCTGGCGATCCGCCTGAAAGTTCATCACAATTCATTCGAGGAGGCAGGATATGTTGGATGATATCAAAAAGGGGTTATTGGCCGGTCTCGGCATGGTGTTCCTCACCAAGGACAAGATCGAAGAAACTGCACGCAAAATGGTGGACGAGGCCCGCATGAGCAAAGAGGATGCCCGGCGGCTCACGGACGAACTGCTGGAAACCGGTGAAAAGCAATGGTCCAGGATCGAGGAAAATATCACCGAAACCGTCCACAAGGGGCTCCGGAACCTCGATGTGGGCAGCCGCAAGGAGTTGGACGAACTGAGATCGCGCGTCCAGAACCTCGAAGAGCGGGTGAGTCTGCTCGAGGCGGCAAAGGACCCGATCGAGGGGTGATTCGTGGAAATCAAGACGCTGACCAACCTCGGGCGGTTCAAAGATATCGTCCTCACGTTGTTGAACTATGGCTTTGTCGACCTCGTCGACCGGCTGGATCTCCCGGGCAAAAAGCTCCTCACGAAATCCAGCCGCCGGGAACTTGAGCTCGGCACGTGGGAGCGGATCCGCCGCGCCATGGAAGACCTCGGACCGACCTTCGTCAAGTTCGGTCAGATCATGAGCCTCCGGCCCGATCTTCTACCCGGCCCCCTGATCGAGGAGCTGCGGAAGTTGCAGGATGAGGTCCCGCCCGAAAAGCCGTCCGACATCCGCAAGGTGATCGAGAAGGCGCTCGGGGCGCCGCTCGAGGAGGTCTTTCTCTCATTCGAGACCGAACCGATCGCCGCCGCGAGTCTCTCCCAGGTTCATCGTGCCCTCCTGCGCGACAGCCGGAGGGTGGTCGCGATCAAGGTGCAACGGCCCGGCATTCGATCGAAAATCGAGAAAGACCTGGACATTCTCGCCTACCTCCTCGGCCGGTTGAACGAGCGGGTGGAAGAGATCCGCCTTTACGATCTGCCGGGGCTGCTCAAAACCACCAGGCGGAATCTCCTGCGCGAACTGGATTTTCTGAGAGAGGCCCGGGCCATGCAGATCGCCCGGGCTCAGCTTTCCGGCATGCCCGGGGTGTACATTCCCGAACCGGTCTCGGAATACTGCACCGAGCGCCTGCTCGTCATGGATTTCGTCCGCGGCAAAAAGCTCAAGGAGCTTCCCGCCGAACACATCGAAGAAGCGGAAAACCTGGCGAAGCTCGGTCTGAGGATCACGATCAGCCAGATCCTCGAACATGGTTTTTTCCATGCCGATCCCCACCCGGGCAACATCCTTGTCAGGGAAGGGAAGGAACTATGCCTCCTGGACTGGGGAATGGTGGGGAGGCTGACGGACGAAGACCGCTTCGACCTCATCGACCTGGTCCGTTCGGTCGCCGAAAAAGACAGCAAGCGCCTGCTGGAAACCCTCCTGCTGATCACGTCGATCGATAGGACCTTCGATCAACGCGCCCTTGAAAGGGATCTCCTCGACATCCTGGATGCCTACACGTCCATCCCCCTCCAGGAAATCAACATCGGGCAGGCTTTGCTTGATATCACCGCCCTTTTGCGGGAGTACCGTCTGCGCGTGCCGAGCGACCTCGCCGTCATGATCAAGGCCCTGGTCACCGCTGAAGGAACCGCCCGAATCCTCTATCCCGACCTCAACGTCATCCCGGAGATCGAAGACCAGGTCCGGCGTCTGGCTGTAGAACGCTACCACCCCGGGTTCCTCTGGAAAAACCTCCGCAGCACTGCAGGCCACCTCCTGAGCCTCCACCGCAACCTCCCGAGCCATCTCTCGCAGATCGTCGACAAGGTCAACCGCGGGGATCTGAGCATCCGGTTCGAACACGAAAACCTCGGAGGCCTCAGGAAAACGTTGGAAAACATCTTCAATCGTCTGACCCTCGGCGTCATTCTGGCTGCGATGATCATCGGCTCTTCCATGATCATTACAACCGGCGTCAAACCGTTTCTCTTCGGATACCCCGCGCTCGGGGTCATCGGCTACATCATCTCAGGGATCCTGGGGCTCTGGCTGGTGTTCAATATCCTGCGTACCCGCCGCTTCTGAGCGTGGCCTTAACGCATGGAGGAGTGCATCGTGGAATATTTCGTGCGCCCATCAACCCGCAAGAACAGTCGGCACCTCACGTTCCCATCGGTTTTGCCGCTCCTGCTCCTCTTCCTCCTGCCCGTTGCAGGCAGCGCGAAGGCCGCTGATCAACGCCCCGAAATCCTACTTTCTGCGGTCGGCGACAGCCTCACCCAAGGGACCATGGACGCCGCCAACCATGCCTTCAGCACCTGGAATGCCTACCTCCACCGGATATCCGAATCCCTGGCGCAGGTGAGCATCCCGATTTTTTCAGAGCCGGTGCTGAACCTTTCCGGGAGACGCCTTTTCCCTTTCCGCATCCCGACGAACCTCGGCGTCGACGGTGCGGATATCTTTTCCATCGAAGGCATCGAGTACTACAAGCGGGTGGGTGCCGAAGACTCTTTCCTGAGCCCCTCCTGCCTCTGCGACAAAAAGCTTCCTCAAGGATTGACGGACGCTTACGACAAAGTCCTTTACCCTCTGAACCTCCTGGCCGGCCAACCGGTCTCCCAAATGGACGCCTTGCGGGTGCTCCTCGATCGCCTGGCGGCTGACGAGCGCTCTTCAGCGCATGCCCTGGTGATCTTCTGGGCCGGAAACAACGACTCCAGCTTGGCCACCCTGGGGACCGGGGGGGCTAACCCTGTCTTTCTCCCCTTCCCGTTCGACCTGATCGCGCTGCAGCTCTTACCGGGCCTGCGCGCCCTTCTGGACTACGGCCAGACGACAGGCATCCTCCGCTTCGATCCGTACACAGTGGATGCCATCGAGAGGAATCTGACCGAAGAGGACGATTTCGCGAACCAATACCGCCACATCCTCTCCCGCCTGCAGGAAGACAGTCTTCTGCCCTCGGAGCGTCGATCCATCTTCTGCCTGACCCTTCCTTACTACAGCGCTGTGGGATATCTCTTCGATTCCGAGGATATCGAATATTACCTCAGGAAGATCGACCCCGACTATACGGTGCCGCCCACCTTTTCCCGTGTAGCGGCGCCGGGCGAACCCGTTGCGGATTTCACCCGGGGCGATCGGATATCCCTCTTCACCTTCGGTTTCATGTACATGCTTCTCCACACCGGCTACTCGGCGGATTACGTCAATCGGGCCCTCGAGATCGGCGGCATCCAGAATGACGGCCTCGTCCTTTCTGAAGCAGAGGAGCGGATGATCATGGAGCGGGTCGACGGTTTCAACCGGGCCATTCTCAGCGCTGCGGCGGAAACCGGTCCCTCGGTGCAGGTACTGGATATCGGAGAGGATTTGAGTGCGGTGTTGACAGGGGAAACCCCCATCGAGATCGACGGCCGCATCCTGAACCGCAAATGGTCACGCGGCGGCAGTTTCTGCCTCGACGGCGTCCATCCTGGCTTCACGGGCCACGCGCTCATCGCCAACCAGATCCTCGACAGCCTGAACGAACGTCTCGGACTGGCCGCGCCGCTGCACGACCTCAAAGCCATTATGCTGACAGACCCTTACGTCGACAACGATGAAGACGGATGGGTCCCGGGTCCTGTTTACAAACCAGCGGGCCTGAC
This sequence comes from uncultured Desulfatiglans sp., assembly GCA_900498135.1. Classification (NCBI taxonomy): domain Bacteria; kingdom Pseudomonadati; phylum Thermodesulfobacteriota; class Desulfobacteria; order Desulfatiglandales; family Desulfatiglandaceae; genus Desulfatiglans; species uncultured Desulfatiglans sp. Next base: position 1,547,211 of record LR026961.1, on the reverse strand, counting down.
AGAACTGCTTTACCTCTTCAGGGATCCGGATGACACAGACCCGGATCGGCAGGTGGAATTGCCCCCCGATGTCTGGCAATCCGTCTCCAGGATCCTGCTGGAAGAGATGCTCGGCGTCCCCTCTCTTCGGGATGAAGCCGCTCGAAGGCGATGATCCGGCCCTTTGGCGTAGCACCCGTGGGGGCGAAACCTCAATCACCAAGCCTCCCACCGAAACCTTCGCGCGGTGGAGGGCGGCTGTTTCACATTGGATAGGGATAGAATCGCCCGTTCGGACAACGCCGGGTTCCGGCGACCTTTCATCGCCGAACGGTCAGGAAAACACGGATGGAGATACGCCGCATACTGATTATCGCCGGGGTCTTGCTGGTCTTCATGGGCCTTCTCTGGCCCTGGCTGGGAAAGATTCCGTTCGGGCGCCTCCCGGGGGATATTCTGATCGAAAGGCCGAACGTCAGGATCTACATCCCGATCACCACAATGATCCTGATCAGCCTGATCCTGTCGATCATCGCCTGGCTGTTCAGGCGTTAGCCGTGCGTCGGCTCCAAAACCGCCGCGCATTCTATCCCAAATGAATCCAGTTCGGTCTGCGGGAAAGGCCTGCGATCGAAAGGATGCCGATCGATCCTTATCGGCTCCCCGAAAAAACCAGCGGGAGCGCCTCCGCGTAAATCCGATCCCACAACGCCTCACCCCCGAAGCTTTCGATGTAGACCTTCATTTTGGGCTCCGTCCCCGAGGGTCTGATGGCAAACCAGGACCCATCCTCCAGGACGACCTTGACCCCGCCGATCGGTGCATCGTTGCCCGGCGCCCGCGTCAACACCTTTTGGACGGCGATGCCCGCCACATGCCCCGCATCGACGGAACCGGGTTCGAGCCGCTTCAGAACGGCCTTCTCGGCCTCCGTAATCGGCGTGTCGACCCGGTTATAAAAGGTGGCCCCGTAGTCGGCAACCAGCTTGTCGCGATAGATCTCGTCCGGGCTCTTCCCGGTCTTCGCCATGATCTCGGCGGCCAAAAGCGTCATGCAAAACCCGTCTTTATCGGTGACCCAGACGGAACCGTCCCGCCGGAGGAAAGCGGCCCCGGCGCTCTCCTCTCCTCCGAAGGCGAGGCTCCCGCCCAGCAATCCGGAAACGAACCACTTGAAACCGACAGGGACCTCGTAGAGCCTCCGGCCGAGGGCTGCGACCACCCGGTCGATCATGCTGCTGCTCACCAGGGTCTTGCCGACCGCCAGGTCCCTGCGCCATCGGGGACGGTTCTGCAGAAGATACCAGATCGCCACGGACAGGTAGTGGTTCGGGTTCATCAACCCGCTCGAACACACGATGCCGTGGCGGTCGAAGTCCGGATCATTGCCCCAGGCGAGGTCGAAACGCCCGGCCATGCCGATCAGGTTGGCCATGGCGCAAGGCGATGAGCAATCCATGCGGATCTTTCCATCCCCATCGAGCGGCATGAAGGCAAAGGTCGGGTCGGTGTACGGGTTGATCACGTCCAGGTTCAACCCGTAACGCTCGGCAATCGGGGCCCAGTAGTGGATGCCCGACCCCCCCAGCGGATCGACGCCGATCCTGAGTCCTGCGCCGCGAATGGCATCCATATCGACGACCTCGGCCAGCGCCTCGACAAAAGGGGTGATGAAATCCATGAAAGCGGTGGTTTCAGCCTGCAGGGCCTTCCGATAGGATAACCGTTTGATGGCCTCGGGGTGCTCGTCCTTGATGGCATTGGCCCTTTCCTGGATCCAGGCCGTTATATCGACATCAGCCGGCCCCCCTTGGGGCGGGTTGTACTTGAAGCCGCCGTCCTCCGGGGGGTTGTGGGAGGGCGTGATCACGATCCCGTCGGCCGGCGGGCCTTGTCCGCGCCTGTTCTGCTCCAGGATCAGGAAGGAAATCACCGGTGTCGGCGTGTATTCGCGGCGGTCGTGAAGCCTCAGCTGAACCCCGTTTCCGGCCAGCACCTCCACGGCCGTGCGGTAGGCAGGTTCGGAAAGGGCATGGGTGTCCACCCCGAGGAAAAGCGGGCCGGTGATGCCGTTCTGCAGACGGTATTCGCAGATGGCTTGAGCGATGGCGGCAATCAGCGGTTCGTTGAAGGTCCCGCTCCTGGACGATCCTCGATGGCCCGAGGTGCCGAAGGACACCTTTCCTGTCGCCTCTTCCGTGTAATAGGCCGAGACCAGCGCGGGGACGTCGATCAGCATGGATCGCGGCGCCGGCCGGCCGGCCAGGGGATGATTCGTCATGGTTCAACTCCTCTGTGCGCACTGCGAAGCGCCAAGGCGCTTCAACCCATCATCATGAATCCTTCTTCACGACCAGCCCCTGAAGCTTGGCAAACGGGCTGTGCGTCAGTTTCGCATCCCTGCCTGGACCCGCCTCGGCACCGCCCCCTTCGACATGATCAAGATAGCGTCGGTGCTCGTTTTCGTGGCAATACACGCAGAGATTCTCCCAGTTGCTCCCATCCGCCGGGTTGTTGTCATGATTGTGATCTTTGTGATGGACGGTCAGCAGATGCAGGTTTTTGCGGGTGAACTCCCGGCCGCAACGGGCGCAGACCCACGGGTGGATCTTCAGGGACTGCTCTCGGTAGCCCTTCTCCCGCTCGGCTGCGGCCTTGCGGGCCTCCGCAATGGCACGCCTCATCTTCTCTTCATCGACGACGCCGCCCGGTTTCCGTGCACTGCCGGCCATGGGTGTCTTCCTTCATGTCTTCAAAGGCGTTTCATTTCGGGAAACCGTTATTCTTTCAGGGATCCCATTTTTGCTCACGAATAGCACGTCTCCGTCAAAGCTTCAAGTTAGAAAGGATTGCCTGCCGGTGGAGATGAATCGATCGGGTTGACACGGGATGCCTTTCCAGGTTAGCATTATGCTCACAGGCTCAAAATAAAAAGGCGAGAGGAACCCTATGCCCCGGCCCAGAAAACGACGATTCATTCAAAATCCCCCCGTTGTGACCGGTTTCCTGCCGAACAGCGTTCCCCCCTGGGGGCGCTGCGAGGTCCTCCTGACGCTCGAAGGGCTCGAAGCCCTCCGCCTGAGCGACTTCGAAGGGCTCGATCAGGAGGCGGCCGCCGCTAAGATGAACGTTTCGCGCCAGACCTTCGGCCGCATCCTGGCCGAAGCCAGGCGGACCGTCGCCGAAGCGCTGGTCCTCGGAAAAACCCTGCACATCGATGGAGGCGATTTTCAACTCCCTCCCCACCCTCCGGGAAGACACCGCCGGAGGGGCGGCAACGGCTGAAAAGCAGCCACCCCTGAGCGGGCTCATCACGGAATTTTCTCCAATCCGCCTCATACCTTTTACCTAGGGGCCGATCCCCAGCGCCGCTCGATGTAATCGAAAATCCGCCTGGCGGCCTCTTCCGCTGCAATTTCTCCGATCGGAATCGCGAGCTCGGGCTGGAACGGCTCCTCGTACGGCACATCGATTCCCGGCATCTGACCTTTGAGACGGCCGCTGCGGGCCTTGCGGTACAGCTCGGTCTGGACGAGCGCCGACTTGCGCCCGGCCTCACGGGCCTCGCAGACCTCGACGGAACAGGCCAGATAGACCTCGGCAAAGTCAGGGATCAGGGACCGCGCCAGATCACGGAACCGGCGCCGATGGCCCGTCGCGTCGATCACGACCTGCTTCGCTCCTCGTTCCACGAGCAGGTGCGCCATCAGGGCGAGGGCCCGGTAAACGATCGAGCGTTCCTCCTCCGTGTAGGACGGCTCCGGGGTCAGGATCCTGCGAAGCCTGTCCAGGTTCAGCACTACGACATCGATCCCCGCGGCTTGCAGCAGGGCCTGAAGACCCATCGTCACCGTGCTCTTGCCGCAGCCCGGCCTGCCGGTAATCCAGATACAGAAGGGGCGCATCGCCTTCTCCGCCGCCCGCGCTCGATCACAGGCGCTTGGTCAGTCGAGGACATGTATGTTTTTCCGGGCGCTCATTTCCTTGAGCACCTTCGGCCAGACGCTCACGCTCACCTCGCCCAGATGGGCCTTCTGCAACAGCAGCATGAAGGTGCGCGATTGGCCGATACCGCCGCCGATGCTGAGGGGGATATCGTTTTTCAGCACCGCCTGGTGATAGGGCATCTTGAGGAGATCGAGCTGGCCGCTGATCTCGAGCTGCTGTCGCAGGGTTTCCGCATTGACCCGAATGCCCATCGAGGTCAGTTCGTGCCGCCTCTTCGTAACGGGATTCCAGACGAGGATATCGCCGTTCAGGCCATGCATCGGCCGCCCATCCCGCGAAACCGTCTCGGTCGCCCAGTCGTCGTAATCCGCCGCGCGCATCTCGTGCGGGTATCCGTCCTTCAGCACCCAGCCGATGCCGTAGATGAAGACAGCCGGGTATTCCTGGACGATCCGGGTTTCGCGCTGCTTGCGGGGAAGATCCGGATAGCGGTCCAGGATGTCCTCTGCATGGATGAACGTGAGTTCATCGGGCAGATCCGGATACCGGCTGGATTTGAGCGCCGGGAACAAGGACTGGACGTGCTGCTCGGCCCCTTTCAGGACCGTCCAGATCCTGCGGACCACCTCCGTCAGGAAATCCAGGTTCCGCTGCTCCGGCGTGATCGCCATCTCCCAATCCCATTGGTCCACGTAGGCGCTGTGGTCATGATCCAGGAAGTAATCCTTTCGGACCGCCCGCATGTCCGTCAGAACCCCTTCCCCGATCAGCATCCCGAACTGCCGGAGTGCAATGCGCTTCCACTTGGTGGCGGCCTGGACGATCTGCGCGTCGACCGGGTGCTTGTCCCGGTCATTCGAGATGTGAAACTGGACCGGGCTCCTAGACCCATCCCGGTCCAGGTAATCGTTCACCCCGCTCTCCACATCGACGATCAGGGGCACCGTCACCCGCATGAGATTCAGCTGCCGGCACAGGTTTTCTTCGATGTAATCTTTGGCTGCATAGATGGCCTCCTGCGTCTCCCTCGGAGACAGCGGGGACGCGTAATCGTCCGGAAGGATCTTCTCGAGCTCGGCATAATCACCGATTCCCGGTCCAGCCAAGTCCTGCTGCTTTTCATTCATCACTCGCTCTCCTTGAAAATCTGAAGTCATTCCCGATCCCGACATCCGACCGAGACCTCTTCTTGAAATCATCCGAAGGAAAAAATATCATGGCTCAAGAGAACCAAGCTCGATTCGTTTATCATAAGTTCCAGTATGATCAAAGCAAAAATATGACTTGCATGCGGCGCCGTTTCTCTGCAAACATGGCCGAAACTCCGCTTCCACTCCCCTTCCGGGAAAGGAGTCTCCCGCCGGCTCCAGCATGACTCAGCATAACCACGTCTGCACCCGCTGTTTTAGACCGGGTGCTCCGCAGCCGTTGGGCGGAAAACGGCCTTCCCGGTCGGATCGATGGGTTTAAACGGAATGAGGAACCGAATCTCAGGGTGAAATGAAGGCAACGCACACATCTTCGGCCTGGATCCTGCTCTTGCTGCCATTCCTGGTCTTGCTGACCTCTCTCGGGTGCCGATCGGCCGACCGTTACACCTATCATTCCATCGCGGCGGCCTACCGCCCTCCCCAAGCGGTTTCTGAGCCCTGTTCCCTATCAGAGAACGGTTTAGAGCCCCTCATGCCCATTCCGAAGCGCCTGGATCTGAATTCCGCGATTCGAATAGCCCTCGCAAATAATCCCGATATCTCCATATCCCTTGCGCGGATGCGTCAATCGGAGTCCATGATCGCAGAAGCCGCCGCGGCTTTCTGGCCCACGATCGGTGTGTATGGAGAATACCTGCAGGGGAATGCGCCATCGGCCTTCCTCTTCAAGAAAATCGACCAGCGTTTGCTGCCGCCGGACGCCGATTTCAACTACCCCGGCTGGTTCGAAAATTACGAGGCCGGGATCCAGGCACGCATCAACTTGTTCAGCGGCGGCCGCGACTATCTCCGAAAACGGATGGCAGAAACAGGGCTCGAGATCGAGCAGCTGGATCGCCTCAGCATAGAGAACGCCCTCATCGCCTCGGTCATCGACGGCTATTTCAACCTCCTCGCAGCCGTCGATTTCGTGGAGGTGGCCGATGAATCGGTCGAAACCGTCGAGGCGCAGCTGCGGACCACGCAGGCCCGGTACCGGGCCGGCGGGGCCCTCAAATCCGATGTCCTCTCCTTGGACGTTCGGCTGGCCCAGGCGAGGGAAGAACGCATCAGGGCCGAAAACAGCCTGAGCCTCGCCAAAGCGGCGCTGGCCAATCTGCTTGGGCACGATCCGGATACCCGCCTCGATCTCGTGCGGGGCGAAAAGGTCGCCCTCTCCGTTCCCGAAATCTATACCGCGGCACTGCCGGAGGCCCTGGCGAACCGCCCCGAACTGCAGGTGGTCCGCCGCCGGCTCGTGCAGAGCAGGATGGCTCTCGACGCGGCACGTGCTGAGTATCTGCCGCGGATCGACGCCCAGGGGCGGTATTATTTCGACGACCCCGGGTTGGACTTCGAACGTGATCGTGAAAACTGGACCCTTGGCGTGATGGTGAACTGGGACCTCTTCAGCGGTTTCGCCAGCAGGGCCCGGGTGCGGCAGGCCGGCTGGGCCCTTCAGGAGCTGCTCGCCACCGACCGCAAGACGACCCAGGCCATCCAGTTGGATCTCAAAAAGGCCTATCTGGATCTGGCCCAGGCTAGAGCGCGCCACGAGGTCACCCTGGCCGCCGAAGCCCAGGCGGACGAGGCCTTGCGCATCGTCAAGATGCAGTACGAGGGTGGATCGGCGGACATCACACGGTACCTGGATGCCGAACTGGCCCGCAACCGGGCCCGGATGCTGTCCAGGGCCGCTTATTACGACGGCGAAAAGGCCCTGGCCGCCGTGGGCCGTGCCCTCGGACGCTGGGGATATCCGAATGACAACCGGGAGTGACGCAATGCACAAGCCGTCGAAAAGCCGCCTCAAATGGGCTGGTTTCGCCGGAGGGACTCTGGTCCTGATCCTGTTGATGCTTTATATGACCGGGTTTTTCGTCCCTGACAAGGTCGGCCCGGGCACCGGCACTGCATCCGTTCCCGAGCCGGCAGGCGCAGAATCCTATCGCACCGCCGTTGCGGAACGGACGATGATCACGGAGTTTTACCAGGCCGTCGGAACCGTGCGTCCCCTCACCGAGACCCGGATCGAATCCCTTGTGCATGCCCGGATCAGAGAGATCCGAGTGCGCCCCGGCGACAGAGTCGAAAAGGGCGAACCGCTCGTCCTGCTCGATTCCAGAGAGATCGAAGCGCGGCTGCAACAGACCCGAGAGGCCTACGGCGCGGCCCAGGCGCGCGTAGCCGGGGCACGCCAGGAGATCCTGGCCGCCGAAGCCGTCCTGGAGCAGGCCCAGGCCCATCACCGGCGGATCGAGGCCTATGCTGCAGCGGAGGCTGCAACGGCGCAGGACCTGGAACAGGCCCTTTCGGGTCTTCAACAGGCCAAGGCCAGGCGGGAGCAGGCCGGGCAAGCCCTGGCCGAGGCTCAGGCCGGCGCCCGGCAATCTGCGGAGGCCGTCCGGGCCGCCGACGTCCACTTGGGATACACCCGCATTCTGGCGCCGGAAGACGGGCAGATCGTCGAGCGGCTCGCCGACCCCGGCGATCTCGCCTTCCCGGGCAAGACCCTTCTGACCCTGCAAACGCCGGGTCGTCTGCGGATCGAGGCCTACGTCCGCGAAGGGCTGCTGCCATGGGTCCGCATCGGCCAGGAGTTGGCCTGCGTGATCCCGGCTCTCGAGAGGAGGCTGCAGGTGGAGATTCAGGAGATCGTTCCCGCCGCCGACCCCTCGACCCGGTCGATCCTGGTCAAAGCGGCCCTCCCCTCAGATCCGTCGCTTTTCTCTGGCATGTTCGGCCGCCTCCTGGTGCCGGTCAAGGAAAGACCGGCGATCCTGATCCCGCGCAGGGCCCCGCGCATGGTCGGACAGCTTCACACCGTCCTGATCCAGACGGACGGCCGATGGCAGGAGGTCCTGATCAAGACCGGCCCTATTCATGACGATCGGATCGAGGTCCTCGCCGGGCTTGAAGGCGGAGAGGTGCTAGCCCTGCGGGGTGAGCGGGAATGAACGATCTCGAAACCAGCCCGAAGGGTTTTATCCCTCTTGTCGTCCAGCAGTTTCTGAATTACCGCCTTTCCATCCTGTTCCTCGTCTTCGCCATGGCCGCCGGCGTGGTCGCCGTTCTGATCACTCCGCGCGAGGAGGAACCCCAGATCGTGGTTCCCATGGCCGACGTCTTCGTTCACGCCCCGGGCGCAACCGCCCAGGAGGTGGAAAAACTCGTCGCCACGCCCCTCGAACGGCTCCTCTGGCAAATAGAGGGTGTCGAATACGTGTACTCCATGTCGCGTCGGGATATGGCCGTCGTGACCGTGCGCTTCTTTGTGGGGGAGCACCGGGAAAACTCGCTCGTCAAGCTGCACAACAAGATCGCGATGAATATCGACGCGGTGCCGCCCCTCGTCCGCGGCTGGGTCATCAAACCGGTCGAGATCGATGACGTTCCCATCCTCAACCTGACCCTGCACTCCGACCGGTACAACGATCACGCCCTGCATCGAATCGGGGAGGAGGTGCTGGCCCGCCTCGCCGAGGTCCCGGACATTTCACGGACAGGGGTCGTCGGCGGCCGGGCCCGTGAGGTCCGGGTGGAGGTCTTGCCGGAAAACCTGGCCGCTTTCGGCATCTCGCTGCTACAGGTGGTCCATGCGCTCGAGGCCACCGACGCCGCGGTCACCGCCGGGACAATCGTGCATAACAACCTCGAAATCACCGTGACGAGCGACGCGTTCGTCGCCGACGCCCGCGAGGTGGAAAACCTTGTCGTGGGCGTGCACGACGGGAAACCTGTCTACCTGCGCGACCTAGGCGCCGTTTCCGACAGCCCGGAAGAACCGGTCCGACACGCCCGCTTCGGCATGTCCTACGCCGAGGCCCAACGCCTCGGCCTCGAAACCGGGCCTGTCACCCATTCCGCCGTCACCCTGGCCCTCGCCAAGAAACGGGGAACCAACGCCGTCGATGTCGCCCGAAACATCCTCGAGCGTATGGAAACGCTCAAGAAAACGGTCATCCCGGACGGGGTCGAGGTGGTCGTGACCCGCAACTACGGCCGCACGGCGCAGCAGAAGGTCGACGAACTGCTGAGTTCCCTCCTTTTCGCCATCCTGACGGTGGTCGGCCTCCTGGTCCTCACGCTCGGCTGGAGGGAATCGCTCGTCGTAGCCGTGGCGGTCCCGCTCAGTTTCGCCCTGGCACTTTTCGTCAATTACCTCTTCGGCTTCACCATCAACCGGGTGACCCTCTTCGCCCTCATTCTCTCGCTCGGCCTGGTGGTGGACGATCCGATCATCAATGTCGACAACATCCAGCGCCACATCCTCGCAGGACGCAGAAAACCCGAGATGGCGACCCTGTTCGCGGTCAAGGAGGTCCTGCCGCCTGTCATCATGTCCACTCTGGCGATCATCGTCTCGTTCACCCCGCTCTTCTTCATCACGGGGATGATGGGCCCCTATATGGCGCCCATGGCCGCCAACGTCCCCCTGACCGTCTCTTTTTCCACCGTTTGCGCCCTGACCGTGGTCCCCTGGCTGAGCTGGGTCCTGATCCGCAAACGGGCGCCGCAATCGCCGGGTGAGGCTGAGGTGGAAACCGACGCGGCACCCGGATGGATCAGGCGGGTTTATCGGCGGATCACCGGTCCGTTCCTCGCCTCCCAGCCCATGCGCTGGGCCCTGGCACTCGCGGTTGTTTTGCTGTTGTGCGCCTCGGCGGCTTTGGCCCTCTTTAGGCAGGTGCCGCTCAAGATGCTGCCTTTCGACAACAAGGATGAATTTCAGATCGTGATCGACATGCCCGAGGGCACACCGCTCGAGGCCACCGACCGGGCGGTGCGAGCCTTCGAGGAATACCTGCGCGGGGTTCCCGAGGTCACCCACTTCGTCTCCTATGTGGGAACGGGATCCCCCATGGATTTCAACGGGATGGTCCGGCATTATTACCTCCGGGAGACCGGCAACCTGGCCGACATCCGCGTCAATCTGGCGGACAAGAAGCGGCGGGTGCAGCAAAGCCACACCATCCTTCTCCGGATCCGGAAAGACCTGGAAGAACTCGCCCGCCGCGAGGGGGCCCGCATCAAGCTGGTGGAAGTCCCCCCCGGCCCCCCGGTCCTTTCCACGATCGTCACCGAGATCTACGGCACGCCCGACCAGACCTACGCGGAACTGATCATGGCCGGCAAGCAGGTCCAGGAGGTGATGGCAGAGGAGCCGTTCGTCGTGGACATCGACGACAGCACCGAAACCGCGCGCCAGCGCCTGGACTTCCAACCCGACAAGGCCAAGGCCGCTCTGCATGGCGTCTCGACCCACCAGATCGCCCAAACCCTGCGCACGGCGCTCGAGGGGGGGCAACCCGCGACCGTTCACCTGGCCGGAGAGCGTCAGCCCCTTTCCATCCGAGTCGTGATGCCCCAAGAGATACGATCGGACACCGAGCACCTTGCAGGCCTCCCGATCCTGACCGCGGAAGGGACGCAGGTTCCGCTCGGGGAACTGGGCGTCTTCAAGGCCGTGGCCGAGGATCAGCCCATTTATCACAAGAACCTCGAACGGTTGGTGTTCGTCTATGCCGAAACAGCAGGAAGACCCCCAGCCACCGCGATCCTCGACATGCAAAGCGAGCTCCGGAACAAGCCCCTTCCTGATGGGATTCGAGCCGAATGGGCCGGCGAAGGGGAATGGAAAATCACCCTCGACGTCTTCAGGGACCTCGGAATCGCCTATGCGGCGGCAATGCTGGGCATATACATCCTGCTCGTGATCCAAATGAGTTCGTTTTTCCTTCCGCTCCTGATCATGATATCGGTCCCCTTGACGCTGATCGGCATCATGCCCGGCTTCTGGTTTCTCAATCTCGCCTTTGCGCCGCCGGTGGAAGGGTTCCAGAACCCCGTTTTTTTCACGGCGACCAGCATGATCGGGATGATCGCCCTCGGAGGGATTGTCATCCGCAACTCCCTGGTCCTGATCGAGTTCATTCAGGACGCCCTGAAACAGGGAGTCCCGCTGAAGGACGCCGTCCTCGAAAGCGGCGCCGCCCGCATGCGGCCCATCCTGTTGACAGCCGCCACCACTGCGCTCGGTGCCTGGCCCATCACCCTGGACCCGATCTTCAGCGGCCTGGCGTGGGCCTTGATCTTCGGGCTGGTCGCTTCGACCTTTTTCACCCTGGTTGTCGTTCCCGTGGCCTTTTACGCCTTGAACCTCAATACCCATCGATCGTAATGAAACGACCGTTCTCCGGCCGCGTCGGCCGGTATCTTTTGAATTGACAAAGCCCCGTCCATTGAAGAATATACGGACCACTTTCGAATGGAATCCGGGCCCGGCCGGCCAGCCCGCCTCAACGGCGGGTTCTCCGCCCGACCGGGCGGCTCACCATCGTAGCGCAATACGGGCTGGAAGCCTCGCCGGAACACCCTATACCCAGATAGATCCCATCCGGAAATGATTTTCCGGTAGAACCCGGTTTCCAATCCGGAAATGAGGATTTTTGGCCAATATCAAGGAAATCAAGCGTTTGCGCGGAGGCGACCTACATGTCGCCGCACAAGCAAACGTGCAGATTGACGCCGAGATTGGCCAAAAAGGCCATTTCCGGATGGAAACCAGATAAAGACTATGCAACCATCATCCTACCAAGAAGCGCTCGGTTCCCTATACCGGCTGCAGAAGTTCGGCATCAAGTTCGGGCTGTCCCAGACGGCTCATCTCCTCGAGGCCTTCGGAAACCCGCATCTCGGCGAGCGATACGTCCACATCGCTGGTACGAACGGGAAGGGGTCCGTCTCCGTATTCCTTGCCGCCATCCTCGAGGAAGCCGGATACCGTGTCGGGTTTTATTCCTCCCCGCATCTCGTTCGCTTCACGGAGCGTTTCCGCATCAACGGCGAAGAAATGTCCCCGCAGGAGGCGGTTTCACTGATCCGAGAAACCCTCGGGGCTATCGTTCCCGAGGAGCCGCCGACCTTCTTCGAGGCGGTGACCGCCATGGCCTTGGTCTATTTCAAACGCCGCCAAACGGATCTTGCTATCCTCGAAGTAGGGATGGGCGGACGGCTGGATGCCACCAACCTCGTTACCCCCTTTGTTTCCGCCATTACCAATATCTCCCTGGAGCACCAGGCCTATCTGGGAAGGACGCTCCGCCAGATCGCCTGGGAAAAGGCAGGCATCATCAAGCCCGGTGTGCCGGTATTCACGGCCGCCCAACAGCCTGCCGTCCTCTCCGTCTTCGAAGGCATCGCCCGGGAAAAGGGGGCTCCCCTGTATCGGATCGGCAAAGAAATCCGCTACCGCAAAACGCCGCGCGGTCTCAACTTTTACGGCCGCTTTCAGTCCCTCCGAGACCTGCAGCTCGGCCTCAGAGGCTGTTATCAAAGCCGGAATGCCGCCCTTGCCCTCGCGCTGGCCGAAGAGCTGCGGGAGACCGGGTGGGCGGTTTCAGAGGAGCACATGCGCAGGGGCCTTCAAAAGGCCTTCTGGCCCGGCAGGATGCACGTGGTATCCGAGGAGCCGGTCATCGTCCTGGACGGCGCGCACAACCCAGCCGCCATGCGGCACCTGGCCGCGGCGGTCCAGTCGGAATTCCCCGGCAGGCGCCTGATCCTCGTAATCGGCATCATGGAGGACAAAGACATCCCCGGCGTTCTCTCCGGCATCCTGCCCATCAGTTCGTATGTCATCTACACCCGGCCGGTCTATGCCCGAGCGGCCGACCCGAAACAGCTCATGTCGGCGGCGGGAACCCATGCGCCTCCCGGGGAAACCGTCGGCTCCATCCCGGAAGCCATCGCCAGGGCGCGTTCACTGGCCGGAAAAGAGGATGTCATCCTGATCTGTGGCTCTCTTTTTACCGTCGGGGAGGCCCTCGTCGTCTTCGACCCCCTCAGGAACCAACCTGATCCGCCCTAGCCATTTGGCGCGGCAGGCTGCGAAGGACGTTGTCATGCATCATACCGGCACACCCCGGCTCATCGCGATTCTCCTCACCGCCGGTTTTTTCCTGTCCACAATGGCGGCCGGAACCTCCTCCGGCTGGTGCCAGGAGTGGGGCAGGCGGGTCGATACGGTCCTGTCGCCGGACATCCCGTGGGAGATATTCGGAGATGAACTCGGCTATGACAACAGGACTCAGCAATACAAGGCCAAAGGCAACGTCATCATCACGAAAGGGGCACAGTCGCTTTATGCCGACGAAGCCTTTTACGACCAGAGGACCGGCATCGCCGAGGTCTGGGGCAACGTACGGCTCAAGAGCGGCGGGGACACCTTCACCGGGGACCACGCGGTCTTCAACCTGCAGACCCAGACCGGGAGCATTACGAACGGCGTTCTTTTTCTCAAGCAAAACCACGTCTACATCAGCGGAAAGCACATGGAAAAGGTCGGCCCGGATACCTACCTGATCCACGAGGCCCGGCTGACGACCTGCGACGGCCCGGACCCCGCCTGGTTCATTACAGGCAGCAAGGTCAAGGTCACCGTGGAGGGATACGGTACGGTCGAAGGCGCCTCCTTCCGCGTCAAAGACATGCCGGTGCTTTATCTTCCTTACATGATCTTTCCCGCCAAGACCAAGCGCCAGACCGGCCTGCTTCCGCCGCGCATCGGCTACTCGAGCCTGAACGGAGCCGATATCGAAATTCCCTTTTTCTGGGCCATCTCGGACCAGGCCGATGCCACTTTTTACCAGCGATACCTGAGCCAACGAGGCTATATGCAGGGGGTCGAGTTCAACTACATCCTGGACCCCCGCTCGAAGGGAAGCTTCCTGGCGGATGTCCTCTCCGACGATGAAAGCCCGAAGAATATGGCCGACAGCGATTCTCTGGATGTCAGTCCGCTGCCGCGCACCAACCAAACCCGCTACTGGCTGAGGGGGCGCGCCGACCAGGCCCTCCCGGCCGGCATGATGGCAAAAGCGGATCTGGACTACGTGAGCGACCAGGACTACCTGCGCGAATTCGATGAAGGCCCGCTCGGATTCGATGCCAGGCCCGATCTTGCAGACGATTGGGGGCGGCCTCTCGACGAACGGTACGCGCCCCTGCGCCGTTCGGCCGTGCGACTCGCTCGGGACAGCAGCGGCTACAGCCTTCAGGGTGGAACCGCTTACTATCAGCGGCCCGAAGATTTGGCCGCCGATCGGACCGCCCAACCGCTGGGGGATCTCTATTTCAATATGCTGCCGCGCAAATATTTCGACTTCCCCCTGTTCACCGCCCTCGGCTCCGACTACACCTACGTCTGGCGGGATGCCGGGGACACGGGGCATCGGTTGTCTCTCGCCCCCGAGGCCCGGTTTCCCTTTTTCCCGGGGCGTTATTTGGAATTCGAGCCCTCCGTGCGCTACATTTACAACGCCCGATGGATCGAGCGCGAGTCCACCGGCGAGAACGACCGGGATTCCAATCAGGCCTACGAACTGGCAGCCGAGTTGTCCACCAACCTGGACCGGATCTATCCGATCGACTGGATGGGGGCCAGGAAGCTGAAGCACAAGATCAGGCCCTCTTTCGCCTATCGGTACCGCTCCTTGAAGGAAGAGAAGCAGGCCGTGCCCTGGTTCGAAGACATCATGCGCGAGCGACCGGCCAACGTGTTCGAAGTCAGCCTCGAAAATTTTCTGGATGCCCGCCTGGAAGACGAAAAGGGGGCGGTTTCCTACCGCCAATGGGCCACCTTCGACCTCACGCAGGGATACGATATCGGCGAGGCCCGTCACCCCGATGATCCGTATGATGAACGGCCGTTCACCCCCCTCGAGGCAGACCTCGTCCTGCGTCCCCTCCCCAGGGTGGACCTGCGGGGAAATGCCCAATGGGATCATTACGACAAGGAAATCGTTTCGACGACCGTTTCGTTGGATATGGCCCTCGACAGGCGCAACGGTCTGCGCGATTATTATCGGCTCGACTACGTGTACCGGCGCGACGGACAACAGGACCTGAATTTCCTGGTCGACGTGAACCTTTTTTACGGCCTATGGGCGGGAACGTCCCTCGAGAGAAACATAGAGGAAAAGGAAAACATCTCCAGCCGTTATTGGCTGGGCTATCGAAGCCAATGCTGGGCGACCAGCCTCTTTTTGGAGAACACCGAGGCCGACTCACGGGTGGGGATCATGATCGAGCTTTTCGGTCTCGGAGAAATCGGTGCGCACAGCTCGTGGACGAGGGTCGAAGACGACCGCGACTAGGCCGACCGGACTGCCAATCGATCCAGCCCCAGAACGAGCATAAACCCCATCATCATCAGCAGCAAGGCCCCCAGGACCTCTCCATTCCACTCGGGAGGAAGCGAGTTGATCTGCGCGGCGGCCTCCTTCCAAGGCCACACCTTGCGGAGCGACCCGAGCATCAGACCTGTCAAGACCGCTACCATGGCATCATGGTAGCGATCGAGCAGCCAACCGAGAAGGCGCGAAAACGCAGCGAGCCCGACGCAAGCCCCAAGGGCCAGCAGGCCAAGGGCCACCATGTCACGCTCGTTGACGGCATCGAGTACGGTCTGGTATTTGCCCAACAGCACCAGGACAAAAGAACCTGAAATCCCCGGGAGTATCATGGCACAGATGGCGACCGCGCCGCTCATGAAAAGATACCAGGCCGCGTCGGGCGGAGCGACCGGCACGAGACCCACCAGCCAGTAGGCGCCTAAAAGCCCTCCAATGAACGTCACAAACAACATGGGGCGCCATGCCGAGACCCGGCGGCCGACGACCACGACGGACGCCACGATGAGGCCGAAAAAAAAGGACCAGATGAAGATCGGATGATCCCGAAGAAGCCAGCTCAGGAGACGCGCCAGGGAAAAAATCGCAGTCAGGATACCGATCCCCAGGGTCAGAAGAAAGCGCCAGGCGACATGGTCGGCGGCGCCTCTGAAATCCCCCTTGAGCAGCATCTTCAGCGCTTCCGCGTCAAAGGAACGAATCGCACGGATCAATCTTTCGTAGATTCCGAGAATGAAGGCCATGGTCCCCCCGGAAACGCCCGGAACCACATCGGCGGCACCCATGCAGACGCCCTTGAGCGCGATCAACGCATCCTCCCTCAAAAGCGCCATCGAACCGGACAACGCTCCCGGCTTCTTGTACTTGTCCATTACAGCCCTCTCCCTGAATCCGCCTGAAACCATTCTCTCTCTCATCGTAAGACCACGTTTTTGCGGCATAATCCGTCTGGCCGTTTGCCCCAAAGCAGCCTTCATCGCGCCGCACAGGCCATGGCTCAGATCCATGCCGAAACCGACGATCCGCCCCCTTGAATGAAAGCGTGGTTGCGCAGGATCATTTTCTCGAGATCGAAGCGGATCATCCCTGTGCATCACCCCGCCGGCTGCTCTGGCGTTGCCTACAGCCCCTCCCTCTCAAAAAATAAGGATCGTGGCCCCGAGCGCAAAACAGTAAGGTGCAAAATAGGCCAGGCGGCCCTGGCGCACCACCGCCATCAAGACCTTCAGCGCGAAGAGACCCACGAGGGCTGCCGTGCAGAAACCGGCCGCAACAGGCAGCAAACCTGCGCTTCCCAGGTTCTCGGCCCCCAACTGAAGGAGAAGCGCCCCGAAGATGGCGGGAATAGCCAGCAGGAACGAATACCGCCCGGCCAGTTCACGGTTCAATCCCAGAAAAAGCCCGGCGGCTATGGTCGCCCCGGAGCGCGAGATGCCGGGTGTAATGGCGAGCCCCTGCGCCACGCCTACAGCCAGTGCTGCATACCAGGGAACAGAAGAAAGCCTGGCATGATTTTTCGAGACGAAACCGGTCAGGGTCAATACGATGCCGGTCATGATCAGCATTATTCCAACGGTTGACACAGACGCGAAAAGGGCCTCGAGGGGCTCTTTGAAGACCAGGCCGATCAGCGCCGTCGGAATCGAGCCGATCAGCACGGCGGCAACCAGCCTGGTCTGCGGATCGTCCATCCTGAGCCGCAGGGTGGCCGTGGTCATTTCCTTCAGGTCCCGACGGAAAAAGATGCAGACCGCGACGAGAGTCCCAACGTGCAACGCGCTGTCAAGAAACAGCTCGGGCTCTCTGAACCCCAATAGATGCTGCAAAACGACCAGGTGGCCGGAACTGCTGACGGGCAGAAATTCCGTCAACCCCTGGATCATGCCCAATAGCGCAGCTTCAAAAAACCCCATAATCCTTCGGCATCCTTTTGCCTATGAAATCATTCCGGTCAACAAGGCCTCAGCGGCACACGGGGCCATTTCTTGACAGGCCGGCCGCTTTTGCATTATGCTTTTGTTTAAAAACCGCGATTCATTGCTCAGTTTATCATTTTTTGGCCGGAGGCCTCCAATGAAAATAAAAGTGGGCGTTTTGTCTGCAGGCGGCGACTGCCCGGGAATCAACAGCACCATCCACTGGCTGGTCAACTCGGCCCTGGATAAGGATCTCGTCCCGCGGCGCGGTGTCATGTTCGACATCGTCGGTATCATCGACGGGTGGAAAGGCCTGATAGAAATCAAACCGGAGAAACCGGAAAGCGTCAAGCAGTGGATCATACCTCTCAATCTCGATAATGTACGAACCTGGGATCGTTACGGCGGCACTCGCCTCGGCACCACCCGCCTGAATCCTTTCGATCCCCAGAAGGACGAATCCGCCGTGCTGATGGAGAATTATCAGAAGCTCGGTTTGGACGCCCTGGTCGTCATCGGCGGCTTCGACAACCTCGGGGTGGCGTATAAACTTTACAAGCAGGGGTTAAAGGTCGTCGGCATCCCCAAGACCATAGACCGCGACCTCTCCGAGACCGAATACACGCTGGGCTTCGATTCGGCCCTCAATACCATCACCTCCGACATCGACCGTCTCCGCACGACGGCCGGCTCCCACAGCCGGATCTTCGTAGTCGAGTGCATGGGCCGCAAGGCCGGCTGGCTAGCGCTCGAAGGCGGCGAGGCATCGGGCTCGGCCGTGATCCTCATTCCGGAGCATGACTTCCTCCTGGAACGGGTGATCGAGATCCTCAAGCAGCAACGCCAGAGCGGCAAGCGCTACAGCATCGTGCTGGTAGCGGAAGGCGCCAAGCCGCGGGGCATGGCCGAGGTCTATGAAAAGCGTGGGAGGGATGGATTCGGGCATACGTATCTCGGGGGCATCGGCGGTTTCATTGCAGAGGAAATTCAGAAGCAGACCGATATGGAGGTACGCTATGTCGCCCTGCGGCACCTTCAGCGGGGGGGGCCGCCGACGGCGCACGACCGCCGGATGGGACGCAAATTCGGGATCGCTGCGGTCGACATGATCGTCAACGAGGATTTCGGACGAATGACGAGTTTGAAGCACGGCGAAATCACGAGCGTTCCGCTCAAGAAAGCCCTGGAACGCCTCAGTCTCGTCGACGTCGAAAAATACTACAACACCAAGGATTACAAGAGCCTCGACAAGATCCTCTAATGCCGACCAAACCGCTTGGCGAGGGGCTTTTGGCCATCGCTTTGCTGCTTACTCTGCAAAAGAGGGCGCTATCAGATCATCATCTTGCCGGGATTGAGAATGCCATGCGGATCAAAGGCGTTCTTGATCCGCTGCATCAGCGCAATGCCTGCAGGACTAATCTCCATCCCGAGATAGCGGGCCTTGGTAATCCCGATGCCGTGCTCCCCGGACAGGGTCCCGCCCATCGCGATGACTTTTTGGAAAAGGGCCTTGACAATCTCCTCCGCCTTCGAACACTCCAAGGGATCGGTCTTGTCCAACATGATATTGACGTGCAGATTGCCGTCCCCGGCATGGCCGAACGCGGGGATCGGCAAACCGTAGCGCCGGCTCATGGCGTCCAGGAACTTCACGAGCTCGGCCATACGGCTGCGGGGCACGACGATGTCTTCGCTCACCTTGTGCGGCCTGAGCTTGTAAAGGGAAGGGGAGAGATTGCGGCGCGCTTCCCAGAGCGTCTCCGCTCCCGCGCGGTCATCAGCCGCCAAAAACCCTGAAACGCCGCTCATCTCACAGACCTGACGAACCCGCAAGGCATCTCGGTCCACCTCTTCCCGGCCCCCGTCCACCTCGATCAACAGTAAGGCCTCCGTCCCTTCCGGCACCTCCAGGGCGATCTCGTCCCGCACGCAGGCGATGCTCCGGCTGTCCATCAATTCAAGAGTGGAAGGAAGGACCCCGCGCCGAATGATCCGCCCCACGGTCTCGACCGCCTGGGCCACCTCCGGGAAGAAAGCGATCATGGTCCGCTGCGTCTCGGGCCGGGGCATCAGCCGCACCGTGATTTCCGTCACCACTGCCAGCGTGCCTTCCGAGCCGATCAACAGGCGGGTGAGGTCATAGCCCACGACGCCCTTCATCGTTTCGACCCCGGTCTTCAGGATCTCGCCGGTCGGGAGAACCGCGGTAAGGCCCAGGATATAATCCCTCGTGACGCCGTATTTGACCGCCCGGAGCCCTCCGGCGCACTCGGCCACATTCCCGCCGATGGTGGATATGTCGCTGCTGGCAGGGTCGGGTGGATAGAACAGGGCGCGCTTTTCGACCTCGGCCTGAAGATGGGCCGTGATCACCCCCGGCTCGACCTTGGCGATCAGATTGTCCTCGTCGATCAGCAGGATCCGGTCGAAGCGTTCCAGCGACAGGACCAGCCCTCCGGCAACCGGCAGGGCTCCACCGCTCATGCCGGTGCCCGCTCCACGGGGGATGACCGGAAATCTTTCCTGGTCGGCCTGGATCAGAATGGCTGAGACTTCCTGAGCGTTTCCTGGAAAGATGACGGCATCCGGCATAAAGCGAAGCTTGGTCCCGTCGGTCGCGTAGGCCTCGAAATCCAATGGATCGAGTCTGAGATGTTCCGGACCGACGATGTTCCTGAGGGTCTCCATGACACGGCGGGAAATCATGATCCGATGGAAACCCGGCTTTTCAGGGCATGCTGCAGGGTCATCCGGTCCATATATTTCAAATCCCCTCCCATGGGAACCCCCAGGGAGATGCGGCTGATCCTGACGCCCGGATTTTTCTGCGCAATGACCTTTCCGAGGTAGGACGCCGTAGCTTCACCTTCCGTGGTAGGATTGGTGGCAAGAATCACCTCACGGATGCCCTCCGGCTCGAAGCGCCTGAGAAGTTCTCCGATCCGCAGCTGCTCCGGGCCGACACCGTCGAGGGGGGCAAGCACGCCGTGCAGGACGTGATAACGGCCCTTGTAAATTCCGGATTCTTCGAGCGCCATCTGATCGCCGGGGGTCTCCACGACGCAAACCGTCTCCGAATGGCGATTCGGGTTGCTGCAGATGAGGCAGGGGTCCTGATCGGTCAGATTGCAGCATATCGAGCAAAAGCGGATTTTCTCCTTTACGTCCATCAGGCTCCGGGCGAGCTCTTCCGCCAACGCCCTCGGGCTGCGCAGGATGTAGAGGGCCATCCGGGTCGCGGATTTCTGGCCGATACCGGGGAGCCGCGTGAAATGTTCGATCAGTCTTTCAAGGGGTGCGGGGTAAATGCCCATTTCGTTCAATCCTGAATGACCGCCTCAGAACAGGCCCGGAAGACCGGGCATGTTCAACCCTTTGGTCAATTTCCCCATCTCTTCGTTGACCATGTTCTTCGCTTGCGTCAGGGCGTCGTTGACAGCGGCCAGAACGAGATCCTGCAGCATCTCGATGTCGTCCGGATCAACGACCTCCCGATCGATCCTGACGGAGACGAGTTCCTGGCGGCCGTTGGCCGTCACAGTCACCATTCCGCCACCGGCCGAGGCCTCGACCGTTCTGTCGCCGAGTTCTTCCTGCATCTTGGCCATCTTGGCCTGAAACTGCTGGGCTTGCTTCATGAGCTGGCCCATATTGGGGATGCCTTTCATGTTTTGTCCTCCTCTTGTGTTTCCGGGTCCACGCCCCCCGCATCCGCCGCTGGCATGACGTCGTTCTCGATCCGCCCTTCGAAAAGGTTGAGGATATCCTGGACCGGCGGGGAGACATGGGCATATCGCTTGCGGCTCGAAGGTTCCGATCGCGGAGGAGGGGAACCCGGTTCGAGCACCTGATCCGGGGGATCGATGATCCGGATTTTAAGGCGCCGCCTGAAAAACGCCTCCATATGGTCCGATAGCTGCCTTACGTGATCGGCATCCTCGAAATAAGACGCCGTGAACGGCTGCCTGCTTTTGACCAGCTCGACCTCCTGCTCGCCGATGGAGCGACAGGTCCAATCCTTCAGGATGTTTCCCATCGGCCGGTTCCTGCCGGAAAGGAACCTCAGAAACTGCGGCCAGGCTTCCATCCCGGCCGTCTTGTTTTCTCCGACAAGGGCGTTTTCCCCCCCGCTCGAATCCTTGACCGTTCGAACGGGCTGGTTGACCGGTCCGGATATTTCGGGTGCCGTGCCTGCTTCTTCCGGCAGCCCCTTTTCCAAAGCCTCCAGGCGCTGGAGGATCCCTTCGAAGGAGAGATATTCCCCCAGCTGGCACACCTTGACCAGCAAGGTTTCGAGAACCAGCCTCGGAGAGGAAGCATAGCGCAGGGTCTCTTCCCGCACGACCAGGAAGTTCAGGATCATCTGAACCCGGTCCTGTCCGGCCCTTTTCGCCTGGGCGCGGGTCTCCTCCCTCTCGCTCGCGCTCATCTCCAGAAGGCCTTCATCCGAGGAAACAAGGCTCACCATCAGGTTCCGGAAATGCTCCATGAGGGTGCGGTAGAATTCCTTGATATCGTAGCCACTGTTGAAGGCCTCATCGACAACGCGGAGGCACGCTCCTGGATCGCCTTCGATCAGCGCCCGGCCCGTCTCGAAGACCAGGCTCCGATCGACCACCCCAAGGATATCGACGACCCGCGCGTCTTCGACCACCTGCCCGGTAAACGCGACCACCTGATCCAGCAGGCTTTGCGCATCCCGCATGCTGCCGCCGGCTGCCCGCGCAATGACAGTCAAGGCTTCCGGGCTGATGGAGATCCCTTCCTCCCGGCTCACATTCGCCAGATGGTCCACGATTTTCGGCAGAGGAATACGCTTGAAATCGAAGCGCTGGCAACGCGATAAGATAGTCACCGGGACCTTGTGGGGTTCCGTGGTGGCGAAGATGAATTTAACGTGCGGCGGCGGCTCTTCCAAGGTCTTCAGGAGGGCGTTGAATGCCGGCAGCGTGAGCATGTGCACTTCATCGATGATGTAGACGCGGTAGGGGCTGGAGGAGGGCATGTAGCGGATGTTCTCCCTCAATTCCCTGATCTCGTCGATGCCACGGTTGGAGGCCCCGTCGATTTCCTGCACGTCTACAGACGAGCCGTCGGTGATCTCCAGGCAGGAGCGGCAACGGTTGCAGGGGACCCCCGGCTCGCCTTCCCGGCAGTTGAGCGCCTTGGCGAATATTCGTGCCACCGAGGTCTTGCCCACTCCCCGAGCACCGCTGAACAGATAGGCCTGCGCCAGCCGCCCTGTTACGATCGCGTTCATCAGGGTCTGAATCACATGCTCCTGACCCACGACCTCCTGAAAAACCTGCGGCCGCCACTTTCGGGCTAGGACTTCATAGGACATAAGCGATCCGGTTCATTCACACAAAAAAGCAGCCCCGCCCGTTCTCTGCAACGGTATGCGGCAGCCTGCGCCGCCGTCCCGGCAGCACGCGAGCGGGTCGAGACAAGACCACTCGAACAAGGCGCGGAAATGTTCGCGGGGAACGGCAGGGATAGCGTCCCCATGGAAGAGGGCGGCAAAAAAATGGCGGAGAGAGAGGGATTCGAACCCTCGGTGCCACTTTATGGTAGCACACGCGATTTCCAGTCGCGCTCCTTCGGCCAGCTCGGACATCTCTCCGGATTGAAACCCTGGAACGGGATCGAAGCGTGCCAGCAGCCTCGAATAGTGCAGATGATACTCCTTGCCCGGCGAAAAATGGCGGAGAGGGTGGGATTCGAACCCACGTGCCCCGCTATTAACGGGACAAGTCGATTTCGAGTCGACCCCGTTACGACCACTTCGGTACCTCTCCGCACCGGCTCAGGGGACCTTACCCCTCCGCAGCCTGAAAAAGGCCTGCATCAGTGCCCGGCACTCCGCTTCCATCAGGCCCCCCTGCACATCCACACGGTGGTTCAGCCTGGAATCAGAGGCCATTTCGTAAAGCGAAACGACTGCCCCCCATTTGGGATCGGCGACGCCGTAAACGAGGCTGGCCACCCTGGCATGAATGACAGCGCCCATGCACATAGGGCAGGGCTCCACGGTCACGACAAGGAGGGCACCTGTCAAACGATAATTGCGGCAACCCAGGCAGGCCTCACGTATGGCCAGGATCTCGGCATGGGCCGTCGGATCGCTGAGGCCGACCGTCCGATTGTGAGCACGGGCAAGGACAGCGCCCTCTCTGCTCACCAGCAAGGCCCCTATGGGCACCTCGCCTTCGTCGAAACCGGTTTTTGCCTCCTCGATAGCCTGATGCATGTAGTAGGGGAGGTCAAAACCCATCTTTACATTTCTATCACAGTCGCTTTTTTGCCGTCAACCGGAAATGACGATCCGGATTTCCTGCGGGCTTCGACCAGGCCCTCCACCCCGCTTGTCTGTCAAACTTCGCCACGGAGGATCTTGCGCGGACCACCATCCCTCCTGGCTGCGAGCCCATTGAACAATTAAAAAAAATTGACAAAATACCAACACTTACCTATATTCATTCTTGAAAGAAGAATGGATTCCCCGACGATACCCCTGGACAATCCTTTTCCGGCCGAGCGCAGCCTAAAACCTGCCTCGTTCGTCGCAGAAATAGGCCTTGCCGGCACTATATCGATGGAGGGACGAATTATCGAGGCTTTTTATGAAACCGTCTCCGCGGAAGACATCCGGCGGGAAAAAGAGAAGGCAAGACGCCTGCGGAAGACCCAATGGTGGCAGAATCGGATCCAGAAGGGCGTGTGCCATTACTGTCATCGGCAGGTAGGGCGAGAGGCCCTCACGATGGATCATATCGTCCCTTTGAGCCGCGGTGGCAAGAGCAGCAAGGGCAACATCGTCGCCGCCTGTAAAGACTGCAACAACAAGAAGAGATATTTTCTGCCCATAGAATGGGACGCCTACCTGGAATCGCTGAAAAACCAGCCGGCACCCCAATAAGCCTTTTCCTTTTCCCGAGCCGCTATCCGCTGCTGATCCCGTCTGCCGGGCCCGCGTGCGGACGGCTCACCCGGACGGGAACCCCCTCCGAAGTCCCGTTTCCACCCACGAGTGCGGAGGCCCGGCCCTGGTTCACAGCGATCTCCAGAAAACCTGAACTGCCCAGAAGGGCGAGCATCCCACCACGCGGAACACTGGTGTAAGTTTCCCTGATTCCCTCGATCGTATGGTCGCCGATGGTGATCTTCGCCTCGGGCAAACAACCCAGGGACTGTATATCCTGCTGATGGATGTTGGTGATGAGATTGCCGAAACGGTCCACCCGGATGACCTCTCCCTCTATGGCATCTTCCGAACGCTTGACGGTCCGCAGTTCGAGCCGAACCGGGTCCTGGACGAGGGTACCCAGGTCGAGAGGATCGACCCCACAAGCCAGATGCCCTGCCACAGGGGCGAAGATATCCCTCCCGTGAAAGGTCCTGCTGATTTCGGGGAGAAAATGCGCGTGCGACGTCAGGTGAAGGACGGTCGCCTCCTGGACCGCCTTGATCAGAGGCCAGAAGAGTCCGTTGTCGGGCCCCACGAGAAAGCTGGACCCGGTGCATACCAGAAGCGGTCTGCGCGCCCCCCCCACGCCGGGATCCACCACGGCGAGGTGAATCGTGCCCGGGGGAAAAAACCGCGTTGCCTCCTCCAGCACCCGCGCTCCCTGCCGGATGTCACCCGGGCGGATTCCATGGGTGATATCCACAAGTGTCGCCCTCGGGTAAATGCCGAGGATGACCCCTTTCATGACCGCTACGTAGACATCTTCGCACCCGAAATCGGTCGTGAGGGTAATGATGCCGGAAGTTTCCACGATTGCCGCTCCCTATAGAAAGTTGCTGCCATTCCATGCCCCCGCAGAGATGACGTCGGGCGGGCTGGAGGTGTGAAAACGCGGGGACCCGCCCCCTGGACGTAAAACCGATCAGCAGGAGGCCCGGTGGCGGAAAGAACCTTGAAAGACGGCAACGAAACCATTGATCTCGAGACCACTTTGCATTATATAGGGATTTTCGAAAATGTTCATTCATCGCAGCCTGATTTTCAATCCGGAAATGAAGATCTTCTTCGCGCACGCGGATGACAAGGGTTCACCTGTGTCTCCAGGGTGGGTCCGCTCAGATCTTTTTCGCGCACGCGGATGCCGAGACCGGCAAAAAAGAGCCTTTCCGGATGATGAAGATGATGTCAGCACTCGACGATTCTCATGGGATAACATTCTATTAGGAAAGGAGGCCGCACCCGGCGAGAGGAAAAGGATTCCCAGGCAACCCAGTCGCTACCCGACCCGGAAACTCATCGACCATGTTCATCTGAAGGCGTCAGCCTCAGCGCGGCTCATCACTCGAAAAGGAGGACACGGATGAAAGGAACAAGGTTTATCTTCGGCCCGATGTGGATGTCTCTGATCCTGGCGCTCTTTCTGGTTGCGGAGGCCCCGGCACAGGCGCCCATTGTCATCGGCGTTCCCACCTCAACCGGCTTTGTCGAAGGCAAGGAGGCCCTTCAGGCCGTCACCATGGCCACTGAGGAAATCAACGCGAAAGGCGGCGTACAGGTCGGTGGCGAAAAAAGGCTGCTCAAAGTGGAATCGATCGACATCCGGGATGCAGCCCCCGGTGTGCCCGTGCCCGAAGCCCTTTTAGGCCTCGAAAAAATGATCCTCGACCAGAAACCGACAGCCCTCGTCGTCGGCCCCTTCCGTTCGGAGGCCCTCATGGCAGGGATGGATATCCTCGCGAAGTACAAGGTGCCGCTCATCGGCACCATTGCCATGTCCCCTGCATCGGAAGAGAAGATCAAACAAGAACCGGAAAAATACCGCTATGTCTTCAGAACATGCCTGAACGCCAAATATCTAGTCAAATACCTGATCGGGACGATGGCTTTCATCAACGAGCAATTCGGCTTCAATAAGGTCTATATCATGAATCAGGATGTCGCCTGGGCCCGCAAGACAGCCGAATTGATGACGGAGCTTTATTTCAAGAAGGCGGGTTGGGAAATCCTTGGCTCCGAGAGCTACCCGACCGGTACGTCCGATTTTTCGTCGGCCCTGATGAAGATCCGGGCGCAGGGCGCCCAGGTCATCCTCCCTATCTTCGATATGCCGCAGAGCGGGATCCTTGTCAAGCAGTGGCACACCATGCGCGTGCCGGCCTTGATGGCCGGTTTCATCTCGCCGCTTGCCGGCCCCGGCGCCTGGAAGACGTTCGACGCCAAAATAGGGGGGGCCGTCAACTGCAACTTTGAATTGGGCAGCGCAATCGCATCCCCCAAGGTCCCGGCCTCCCAGGCTTATTACGATGCCTATGAAAAACGGTGGGGCAAAGCGATGGAGGCCGGACATGGACCCGCTCCCTCCTATGAATCGGTCTATATCCTGGCCGAGGCGATCGAGCGCGCCGGCACGCTCGATCCAGATACCCTGGCCGCGGAAATCGCCAAGACCGACCGGCAGGGTGTGATGGGCCGGATCCGGTTTGACGAAGGACATCAGGCCGTCTACGATTATGATCCATCGGAGGCCGCTATAGCGGCCGTCTTCCAGTGGACCAACGACGGGAAACGGGTCATCGTTCTGCCCGAGGCCGTTTCCGAAGGCCGGATACAACTGCCGGAAGGCCTCAAGTCCCTCAAATAGCGTATTTTCAACAGCCGGTATTCCGGCTCCGGTTCGGCTATGTCCCTAATCGATTTTCCAGGAGGGACTCGTTTTCGACCTGGAGACCACCCGGCCTCTTCCTACCACGTCGAGGCGGCCCTGCAAAGAAACCCGGAGGATCCTCTTGGTTTGCAGGGCCGCCGGCGGATCGCTCCGAACCAGCCGGCGGACGATATCAGGGGGCTGAAACGCTCCGCCCGGTTCGAAGCGGACGGATTCGAACGTTGTTGCAGGAGCGCGGCTCACAGGCGGCAGCACAAGCGCCGGGTCGTGTCGAACATTCTATTGCTGATTCGGGCGGACTGCCGGAGAAAGGCACCATCATGTTTGTCGGAACGGTCTTCTATGCGGTCATTAACAGCGTTGTCCTGGCCTTGATGGCCATCGGGTTCAATCTGACCTTCGGTATCAGCGGGGTCGCCAACTTCGCATACGGAGCCCTCTACATCCTGGCGGCCTTCGTCGCCTGGATGCTGATCCACTTCATGGGCCTGCCCTATCTCATTGCAGCCGGATTGGCCGTGGCCCTGAACCTTCTCATAGGCGCTCTGATGTACCGTTTCATCCTGATGCGCGTGCGGGGACAGGCGCTTTCGGAAGTCATCGCCACGTTCGGCATCGGCCTGGCGCTCCTCGAAGTGTTCCGCTATCTGGGTTTCGTCGGTTTCGAATATAATCTCCCTGTTCTTTCCGACCGGAGTTTTTTCATCGCCGGGACCTATGTCGACGCTCAGCGGATCTTCATCGTTATCTTGAGCATTCTCCTGGTCGTCCTCCTTTATTTTTTCACCCATTACACGGCTACCGGTCTCGCTTTCAGAGGGATCGCCCAGGATGAGCGTACGGCTCTCACCTTTGGAATCGACTCCGACAAGGTCGCCACCCTCAGCGTGGCGCTCGGCGCCGGCCTTGCGGCCCTCGCCGCCCTCGTCATCATCCCGCTCGGCAGCATCTCTGTAGGCGAAGGCTACGACGTCCTGGTCAACGCATTAGCCGTTTGCATCATCGGAGGACTCGGCAGCAACGGGGGTCTGGTCCTGGCCAGCTTCCTAATAGGCTTCGCCCAGCGCTTCACCGACACGTATGTGGGTTCCCACTGGACCATGATTGTGAGCTTGGCGGCGATTCTGCTGGTCCTGGTCATCAAACCCTCCGGGCTTTTCGGAAAACAGAAAGAACTCGAAGAAAGGATCTGAGCCTCCCGGGGCAGGACCTCACGACCATGGCTCTTCTTCTCTAACCCAAGTTTGCCAAAAATCCCAGATTGGGGGTTATTTTGGCCCTAAAATCAACCTATCTATAGAGATAAGTACTTGATTTTTCAGTATCCAGGCCTTGTTTTTGACATTTGTAGTGACCCATCAATGTATTTTCTGCTTTACAGGCGGCTCTATAAGTGGTATGCCTCTGAGCATGTATATTAAACGGGTACGTAAATCCAATCGCCACTCCAAGAAGGTCTACGAGTATTTGCATCTCGTCGAAAACGTTCGGACAAAGAACGGACCGAGACAGCGCTTGATCCTCAACCTCGGAACCGTCGACCTCTCACCGGAACACTATAAAGACCTGGCCAACTGCATCGAGGCCATGCTGAGCGGCCAGCAGCATCTGTTCAATGTGAATCCCCAGATCAGTAAGTTCGCACGCAAAGCCACCGATAAAATCCGCCATAAGCTGGCAACCGACCAACCTATTGAAAAGAGCGACGCACTTCCAGCCACTTACGAGCAAATCGACGCTGCCTCCATGGAAGCCAGCCAGGTGCGCTCCCTGGGCTCCGAGCATGTTTGCCATTCCGTGTGGAATGAGCTCGGATTGACCGACCTGCTTGTATCCGAAGGGATTGCCCCTTCGGTTATCCCTTTGATGGAAGCCTTGGTCGTCGGTCGTTTGGTAGCTCCAGGCAGTGAAGTACATACCTGGAATTGGGCCGAACACCGTTCCGCGCTTTATGAACTGACGGGCCGTCCCCTGCG
>LR026961.1:1500012-1517389 GCA_900498135.1 uncultured Desulfatiglans sp. | reverse complement strand
GCTGGCCTACCACATCCTGCACGTCATTGAACACAAGCTGCGCCTGTGTGGCGACCATCGCTCATGGCTCACTGTCCGAGATATCCTCTCGACCCACCAACGCCTGACCATCGAGTTCAATGTCAAAGAACAGGACACGGTTCAGCGCAAGCATCTGCGCCTCTGTAGCAGCGCTGAACCCGAACATCAGGAAATCTATCAGCAACTGGGGCTAAAGGAGGTCCCCATGCCGAGAAAAGTAGCGACCGTAAAATGAGTAGTGACCATAAAATCGGCTAATATGTTGAAATATCAGCTTTTGGTTAAAAAAATGGCAAACTTGGGCTGACCGATTACCTGAAATCCCTCGGCCACCGGGTGCGCAAAAGCTCGGTGGTCGACTGGCTCGTCGCGTTCGAGGATGCCGGGCTGCTGTTCAGCATGAATATCTTCTCCAGCTCGCCCACCCGCATCAGCGTCAATCCCCGCAAGGTCTGCTGCATCGATCACGCCCTGGCGGCCTCGGTCGGCTCCGGCATCCTCATCAACCGCGACAGCCTGCTGGAGAATCTGGTGTTCACCGCGCTGCGCCGGGTGACTCCGGAAATTTTCTACTACAGGACCAAGACCGGCCGTGAGGTGGACCTTGTCGCGCTTCTGCCGTCAGTGCCGGGACAAGAACGAACCATTCTGCTGATCCAGGTCTGCGCCTCGCTGGCCGATCCCCGCGTCAATCAGAGCGAAGTTCGGTCCCTTTCCGACGACATGGTGGAACTGGCGGTGGCGGAGGGGACTATCGTCACCTGGCGCACCGATGAAACCATCCCCGTGGGCTTCGGTACCATCCATGTGGTGCCGGTCTGACGGTTTCTGCTGGAGATGGAGCCGCGAACATAAAATAGCGGCTCGTCTTATTTTAGGTTCGTGCCGTTTCCTAAAACTACGGCCTCCATCGGTTTGATCTCGTATCCCATGGCCCGATAGCCGCGCTGACGTTTGTCCCACATGCGGGCAAGCTGGGGCTGATCGGTCTCGGCGTAATCGTATACGCGCACATCCTGCTTGTCGGCATGTTCCCGGTGCAGACGTCCGGCGTATTGCTGCAAGGTTCCCTTCCAGGAGATCGGCATAGCCAATACCAGTGTGTCGAGCGGCGGATGGTCGAATCCTTCGCCAATCAAACGGCCGGTGGCGAGTAGCACCCTCGGTGCCGACTCATCCAACGTATCCAGTTCCGCGAACACAGCCGTTCGCTGCTTCTTTGACAATCGGCCATGCAGGACAAAGCAGTGTTCGACCTCATCCCCCAACGCTTCCTGCAACAGCGGCAGATGATCCGTTCGCTCGGTAAGCACCAGCACCTTTCGTCCTTCGCGGTAGGCGGCCAGAACATCTCCGGCGATACGCCTGTTGCGGGCCGTGTCGCCAGCGAGGATGCGGAACACATCCTGAATCGGTGAATCCGGCGGGATCTCAGGCGCGGGCAAGACTTTCGGCCAGACCTCCAGTTGCGCCGGGGCGGTTTCCGGTCTGGCAGCACTATGACGGATCGGTCCGGACTGCATGAAGATGATCGGCTGATGCCCGTCGCGGCGTATCGGGGTGGCGGTCAGGCCCACCACGAATTTCGCCTTGGCCTGTTTGAGGATTGCCTCGAAGGAAATGGCCGACAGGTGGTGGCATTCGTCGATGATGATCTGCCCGTACTGGTCGAGCAGTTCACCAAGATCCTCCCGACGGGAAAGAGACTGCATGACGGCGATGTCAATCTTGCCGGACGGCTTCTTTTTATCACCGCCGATGACGCCCAAGCTTCCTTTCGGAAACTCCAAGAACCCGGCCAATCGTTCCTGCCATTGGCGCAGCAACTCGGTGCGATGGACCAGCACCAGTGTACTGACCTTGCGCCGGGCGATCAGCGCTGCGGCGGTAACGGTCTTGCCGAAGGCCGTCGGGGCGCAGAGTACGCCGACCTCATGTTTGAGCATCTCCCGCACCGCTGTCTTCTGGTCTTTGCGCAAGGTGCCGGTGAACTTGGCCGTCACCTTCCGTCCGGCCAAGCGTTCGTCCTGCAGTTCCGGACGGATGTCGTTCTCCTGTAACAGGTCGAGCACCGCATCGAGGCAGCCACGCGGCAGCCCGATATACTGGGGGAAATTCTCGGCGCAGCCGATGATGCGCGGCTTGCTCCACACCGGCAGGCGCATAGCCTGAGCCTTGTAAAACTCCGGATTCTGGAACGCGGCAAGGCGGATCAAACGATTAGCCAGCGGCTGCGGCAGATCGGCCTTGGCGATGAAAATCTGGTTGGCCAGCACCAGGGTCAGTGATTCCGGTAGCGGACCGGTAATTCTTGCGGGCACAGGTGAAGGACGTTGCCAGGGTTTGCTGTCTTCTTCCTCGGTGGCAAAGGCGACATCCAGGGGATGGCGACCGCCGCTGGCCCGCAAAATGGCGTCTTCCAGGTCCCGGTGGGACATGGGGCGTATGGATGCCAGAAAGACCCATTGATCGGGATAAGGTTGCAGGTGTTCATCGACGAACACGCTGCGCCCTGATTCTCTCGGCTGT
Organism: uncultured Desulfatiglans sp.; assembly: GCA_900498135.1. Taxonomy (NCBI): domain Bacteria; kingdom Pseudomonadati; phylum Thermodesulfobacteriota; class Desulfobacteria; order Desulfatiglandales; family Desulfatiglandaceae; genus Desulfatiglans; species uncultured Desulfatiglans sp. Next base: position 1,514,839 of record LR026961.1, on the reverse strand, counting down.
TTCTGCAGGGGCAACGCGATCAGGTTGCCGAAGCCACCTTTGGGCATGGTATCCTGATTGGGAAACAGGCGATCGTAGCTGGTCAGGGACAATTGCCGGGTGCGGTCGCAGGTGTGGCTGATCAGTGCGGCCCCGAGCTGCCGGGCCTCGCGGGCCGGAACCGGCACGGAAAAAAAGATCCAAGCGTGAGCGCCGTTGCCAGAGCGGGAAATCTCCAGTGCCGCTGGAACACCGAGTTCCCGGCAGGATTGCATGAAAGCTTGGGCATCTTCCCGCCAGTCGGTCTCATCGAAGTCAGCCGCAAGAAAGTAGCAACTGTCATCGTTCAGGAGCGGATAGACGCCGATGGTCTGTTTTCCGGCTAAATGATCATAGATCACCTGATCGGTCACCGGCAGGAGCTGTCGCTGGCTGCAGTCGCCGCATTTCACACGGGGTTTGTGACAGACGCCGGGTTTCCACTCGTTACCGCAGGCCGGTGAGTAGCCAGATGTGCCTTTTGCCGACGCCCAGCGCTGTGGGTAGACATCCTCCCGCCCCCGAAAAAGGCGGCGGAACAGGGCGATCTTGTCGTCGGTGGTAAAGTGGGTTGGGGCTGGTGCGGATTCGGTTGGGGCGGGGACGGGTTCAGGGATGCTCGGTTCTTGCCAGGCGATACCGTGCTGGGTCAGCAATTCCTTGAGGCGGGCGTTTTCCTCGCGCAGACGCCGCAGTTCATCTTGTTCGCCACCCGATACCATCTCTTGTGAATATCTCCATCGACCTGATATGCCATGGCCCGATTGTCACAAGCCATGTCGCGAGTTTGTCGCAAGTATCCCTCTGCTACTCGTCGGCATGGTGTTGCAGCCAACGCAGTCCTTTACCGGTCAACCGATAGCGCTGAGTCGGGCTGCGGGGGGAATCTGGTTGTGTGCGCTCGATCCAATCGTCTTCCAAGGCCGGATTGAGGTAGTTGTTCCGGAACGTGGGCCGATGTGACAAACCCAAGGCGTGCATCAAATTATTGCTGCCCAGTTCGCCGCTCCCAATCGCACGGATCAATGCGGCTACTTGGTCGGTTGCTTGATCGCCTACTTGATCGGTCGACACAGCCTCGCGCACGGCATCGCGCAACGCACCCAGCATGAACTCGATAAAAGGAGTGGCATCCGCTTGGCTGTCGGCTACCGCTAGGACCCGGTAATAATCTTCCTGGCGATCACGGATCACGGTCTCGACCGGCAGGTAGGCCAGCAGCGGCTTCCAGTTTCGGAGAATCAGGGTTTGCCACAGCCGCCCCGTGCGGCCGTTGCCGTCGGCGAAGGGGTGGATGAATTCGAACTCATAGTGAAAAATGCAACTGGCCACCAAGGGATGCTCGTTGGTGTTTTCCAGCCAATCCAGCAGATCCGCCATCAGCTTGGGCACACGATCAGCAGGAGGAGCCATGTGAACCAGCTGTTCTCCCCGGAAGATGCCGACCCCGCCGGATCGATATCGACCCGTTTCATTCACCAGCCCACGCATCAACAACTCGTGCGCAGCTAGCAAATCCTCCTCGACACTGGCGTCCCAGTCCTCCATGGCCTCGTAGGTCGCAAAGGCGTTACGCACCTCCTGAATCTCGCGGGGGTGCCCCAACACCCGTTTGCCTTCAATCACGGCGGTCACCTGTTCAAGGGTGAGCGTATTGTTCTCGATGGCCAGCGAGGCCTGGATGGTTCGGATGCGGTTCTCCCGGCGCAGGCGCGGAGTCAGGTTTTGTTCGGCCAGTACGGTGTAGCGGCCGATGGTTTCGCCAATCTCGGCGACCAGATTCACTATCGCTGGAGTGATGGTGTAGGGTGGCTGGTATTTCATGTTGTCCTTCGCTACTCTCTACGACGCCATGCTGGCGTAGTAGGGTGACGGCACCGTTGGGTACGCCCGGAACACATGCACGAAAACCGCCTCGGTCTTGTCCCGCACGTCCTCCTCTGAATAGGTTTTCGGCAGCCCGGTTTGCTCGCTCCAGAGATAATCCTGAATGATCAGACGGACCGCGTCTCGGGTGGATTCCTTGTCGCGCCAGTGATTGATCCGCAACTTTTCCGCCTTGAGCGTTTCGAGCAGATCGACGGCCACGGCCTTGATGCGTTTGATGTCACCGGACGTCAGGTCCGGTTTCCTCAGCAGGTCGAACACGGCGAGACTTTCCTCGTCGAGTCCTTCCCGCACGGCGCGGCTCTCCTCATCGTCCATCCTATTGATGATCTGCAGAAGCGCTTCAAAGGTCTTCTCGATGGTCACCCGATCCTTCTCGCGGTTGTACTCGACGATGATCTCCTCGTAATGCCTTTGGAAATCGGTGCGCAAGGGATTCTGCCGGAGAAGACGCTGCAGGCGTTGCTCGATGGCGGTTTTCAGATTCTGCACGGTGGTGCGCTTGGCCGGACTGCGCTCGAACTCCCGGCGCAGTCGGTCGAAATCGATCTTGCTGATATCGTATGATGGCGACTCTTCGGCAACAGCCGGTTGGGTCTGTGTCTCAATCGCCTTATCCACGACCTGATGCAACTGGCGGATGATATCGGTAATATCCGACTGCTCACGGTCCTGCTGCAGGCTTTTATAAACGATGTTGATGGCGTCGAAGTCGCTCCGGCAATCATTGACACCTTCGATGGTGATGCAGGCCTTGAATTTCGAGAACACCGCCCTGCACATCACTTCAAAGCGTTTGCGCGTCTCGTCGTTTTCGTTCGCCGCCTCCTTGGCGGCGAGAATCGCGGCATTTCGGGCAAATCCGGTCTGCCCGATAATTCCATCCAACGACGCGCTTCGCTCCTCCAAGAAGGAACGGACAAAGGCAATCGCTTCACGAAGATCGGCCAGCAGCTCGTCATCGGGCCTGGCCGGTTCAGTCTCGCCGCCTTTGCCGCCGCGACCGTCATCGCCCGTTCCGGCAAAGGTCGCCAGCGCCTTGCGCAGGTTTTTCAGGATGCCGCAGTAATCGACGATCATCCCGTTGTTCTTGCCCTCGTTGACCCGGTTCGCCCGGGCGATGGCCTGCATCAGCGTGTGCGCCTTGAGCGGCTTGTCTAGGTACAGGGTGGAGAGGCTGGGAACATCAAAGCCGGTCAGCCACATGGCGCAGACGATGGCAACGCGAAACGGGTGCTCCTCGGCCTTGAAGGCATCGTCCAGCGACAGCCGCTGCATGTTCCGGAACTGCTGCTGTTTCCGCATGGCCTCCGGCAGGTCGATGCCTTCCTTGATCAGGCGGCGGTGCGGGGTGATATCCAGCTCCCATTTGCGGAACTTCTCGACCTCGCCCTGTTCCTCGCTGACCACCACCGCCATCTGCGTCTGGCGCATCCACTCGATCTGGCGTCGCCGGTACTGTTCGTCCTGCTCATCCGTGGCCGTGGGCAACTGCGCTTCCAGCTCGCCGATTCGCTCATTCCAATAGAACTCAGCCAGCTTGTGCATGCGGACGCAGGTGATCTTATCGATGCAGACCAGCATCGCCTTGCCGGTTTCCCACGCCGTGGAGTAGTGCTGCACAAAATCGCGGGCCACCTGGTCAAGGCGTTTCCCGGCCGTGATGATGTGATAATCGCGCTTGAGTTCCTGCTCCAGGCGCTGCTCCACATCGATATTGCCGGTTTCCAGCTCTTCCAGCTTTTCGGCGATCCGCTCATTCAGATCGCCGACCGCCACGCCGAGCTTATCGCCACGCGCATCGTAATAGAGCGGCACAGTGGCCTTGTCCTCGACGGCCCGCTGGAAATCGTAGGTGGAGACATAATCGCCGAACACCCGCCGGGTGATCTCGTCATCCTTAAACAGCGGCGTGCCGGTGAAGCCGATATAGCTGGCGTTCGGCAAAGCGTTGCGCATGTTGAGCGCCAGTGTGCCGTACTGGGTGCGGTGGGCCTCGTCGGTGATAACGATGAGATCGTCGCGCCATGAGTAGGCCTCCCCTTCGACCACGGTCTGGTTGAATTTCTGGATTAGCGAGAAAACGTGGGATTTGTGCTGGGCCAGAAGCTCGGCAAGGTGCTCACCGCTCGCTGCCCGGCACGGGTCGCGGTCGTTGTCCACCACGCCGCATCCGGCAAAAGTCTTGTAGATCTGCGTATCCAGGTCGTCGCGGTCGGTGAGGATCAGAAAGGTGAAGTTGCCACCCAGCTTGCGATGCACCTTGCGGGTGAAGAGCACCATGGAATAGCTCTTGCCCGAACCTTGGGTATGCCAGAACACCCCCAGCTTGCCGCTCCTGAGCTTCCGGTCGCGGACCGCCTCGATGGCCCGGTTGACGCCCAGGAACTGGTGGTTGCGGGCCAGTATTTTTCTCGATTCACCGGCCGAGTCGTCGAAAACGATGAAGTTCTCCAACAGGTCCAGGAAATTGGCTTTGGCACATACTCCTTTAAGCAGCGTCTCCATGGCCACCACGCCCGGCTGATTCTCGGCCAACCGTTTCCACTCGTGAAAATGTTCGAACCGGCTGGTGAGCGAGCCGAGTTTGGCATCCACCCCATTGGCCAGCACCACCATGGCATTGTGATGAAACAGGTGCGGGACGGTGTCCTTGTAGTCCAGAAAATTCTGCTCGTAGGCGGCGCGGATATCCTTGCTGACGTTCTTCAGCTCCATGAACAACAGCGGCAGGCCGTTGACGAAGCCAACGATGTCCGCCCGGCGGCGGTACAGATCGCCGCGCACCCACAGCTCCCGCACGCAGAGGAAATGATTGTTCTCTGGAACATCAAAGTCGAACACCCGCAGCCGCTGGCGCACCCGTTCGCCTTTGGCATTGCGGAAGGTGACCTGCACCCCGTCCTTGATCAGTTCATACTTCTCGCGGTTGATGGCGGCCATGGTCTGCGAGGCGGAAACCGTGACAATCTGGCGGACGGCGTCTTCATAGGCCGTGGCAGGCAACCCGGGATTCAGTTCCTCGATCTTGGCTCGCAGGGTGCGGGTCAACACCACCTCACGGTCCGATTCCCGGCCCAGCAGGCTATCCGGCCCGAAATCCTCGTTGTTGTAGGCGTACACCGACTCCCAGCCAAGCTCCTGTTCCAGATACTCGGCGGTCGTCTGCTGGACGAGGGTGTCTTCGGTGTATTGAATTTTAGCCGCCACCTTAAGAACCCTCCCCGGCAAGAATCTCCCATACTTTCTTGTAACCGACTCCACTTAAGGGGGCCTGTTCCGGCCTTGCGCGGCTCCAATCTCTGGGGGACATGTTTTTCAGGAAAATACGGGCTTTCCCGACAGAATATCGTCCGTCGTCACCGTCAAAGGCATCGCGATAGAGCGAGCCAAGCTTTTCAGCCACACTTCGAGGAGCAGAGTTCATCCGCATCAGCACCGCATCTTCGGTTCGGACGCCGTGATAAATCATTGCGGGCAGAGCGTTGATTTGGCGGCGCTCGGCCTCGGTCATTCTTTCAAAATCCATCCCCGAAACATGGCTCAAAGCCGATACTCCCCAGGTACCGTTATTGACAATGGCGCGATAGATCGCCTTACAAGCAACGGTAAACGCCTCGGTTTCCGAGCGCTCGTTATCTTGTGAAAAATACGTTTTTGCTATGTCTTCAAGCCGAACGCCATTCACCCAATCGCGGGTGATGTTGGACAGATGGGCATGGTCGAATCCATCACCACCGATTTCTTCCAGCTGCTGTTTCAGTTGGGGTACCTTCAGCATGACCCCGAACAGGTCAGCCATGCGGCCTGCATCTCCAAACAAGCTTTCCGGTGCCCAGTCATCGGGCTTCAGTTGCTCTTCGAGATTCCGCATGCCGCTCATCGCTTTTTGCACCCCTTCAGGCGAAAAGCCAGTCAAGTCGGCCAGCTCCGCCGCTCCTGGCATATCAGCCAGCTTGCGGGCATAGTTCTTCGTGGCATTCAGTAAAGCATCGGCCTTGTCCCGTTTGGCAGGGTCATTGCGCAGGGTCGTGTAGCCATAGGTCTGTCGAAGAAGTTGTTCAGATTCCGCCAGCACCGCGTCGAGATTTTTCTTTTCCGCCCAGAGATGGGCGACATAACAGCGGAAATCTTCCCACTGATCCTGCCAAAGAACGGCATCGAGATTGATGAGCTGGCCTTGGGCGGCCAGATCATCAAGGAGTGCAACCAAGCGGGAGGCGAGAGCGCCGGTATTGCGGCGAACAAAATCGATTATCGCGTCTCTGTCCTTGCCCTCCGCAAGGCCGACAACGCCAACGCTGTCATGCCCGATTCGTCCGGCTCGGCCAGCGAGATTCCAGAATTCCCGTGGAGACATTTCGACCGACTGCCGCCCCTGCGGGACAAAGCGGGAGGCCAGGAAGATTGACGATACCGGAAAATTGATGCCCTGGGCGATGGTCGATGTCGCGCACAATACGCGCAGATGGCCGGACTCCGCGAGCCACTCCATAAGCGTCCGAATTTCATCAGACAAGCCCGCATGGTGGACGCTGACCCCATGGTCGAGCATTTTTATCAACTCGAAACTTTGGCTGACTTCGGTCTTGAGAAAATCCTGAACAAGTCGAACGTCATCGGGGACGACATCAAACTTCTGGATGCTTTCAGCCGCATGGCGTGCCATGGTCCAGACCGTGTTGATGTTGTTGGCGACGGCAATACTGGTGCCCCGGGCAGACATGACGGAGGCCATGGCAGCCGTCTGCAACCCGAATCCTGTTTGCTGCCCGCTCGCCAACACCTTGCTCTTCGGCACCGCGATCGGCCTGCAATCGCCCGCACGATGCGTGCCGCGCAACTTCATGGCTCTTTCTGTGACGGTCAATGTTTCATATTCCAGCCGCCACCCGGCACGTTCACTATCATCCGCGACCGCACGGTATAGCCCGACAATCCGTTCGTTCGGTTTCCAGGCGGTAGTGCTGAAACTGATTGCCTTCCCGGCATTGATGTCTTGTGCAAGCCAACGCGCCACGGTATCACTGCTCTCGACATACGGCATCAACAGCAGGAAATTAGCTTGAGGGCAATCACGTTTGATGGTAGCGAGAAGGAATTCAATCCGAAGCCCCCTGGCTACCGTTTCGAGATTGTGCGCCTCATCCATCACCACAAGCGCAAGCGGGCGCGGCACACCCTTGTTGCGGATGACCAGCGAAAGCTTTTCCGGTGTCGCAACCAGCACATCGAAAGGCTTTTCCTGATCGGTAAGAAGTTCCTCCTCGAACGCATCGACCTCTATAGCCCCACTGAGTTGCTCAACCCGCAGTCCGATCGGCTCGAAGTCACGGCGCAGTCGTCGTGTAATCTGAGAGGTCAGCGCCCTGGTCGGCGCAACATAGGCGACCCAGCCGCCGTCCGCGTCGAATTGGTTGAGCGCCTGAAGAATTCGGAACTGCGCCAGCAACGTCTTGCCGCCGGAGGTCGGCATGTCGATCACAATCGCGGTCTTGGCCTGATCGAGAAGCCCCTGTTCAAGCAGGGCGGCCCGTTGTGGCGGCAGCAGTTCGAACATCGCCTGGTGCTCCCGTTTGGTCAATGCCTTGACGAAGGCCGACACACGGGAGTTGACGGTTCGCGTGCCCCACCACAGGGAGTTGGTCACCATGATCCGGCCAGCGGCATGAAGCCAGCGCAGGATCATCTCATGCCGGGCATCGCCCGATGCGGTTGCGGCCTTGATGCCCGATTCAAAATGCTTGTCGAGATCGCCGAAGACGGTACGGGATTGCCCTTGCAGCATGTATGCAGCCAGGATTTCCGTCGCCTTCGCCCAGTGATAGAGACCGATCAGCCGCAGGGCGATGGCCCGGTCTTCCACCGCAGAACCATTACTCAGCCGTGCTTTCTCGTACGTTCGCTGGTCTTCCCGCAGTCCGGCGATGATTTCACGTATACGGTCAAGATCATCCCAGCCATCCTTGCGGAATAGACGCACCAAGCACTCGAACAAACGGTAGAGCAGCCGCCGGTCCCACGGCGCATCTGCCACCGATGGCACCGTAATCGCGGCTCTGTTTTCCGTGAACCAGCGCCGCAGGTCCGACCATCGGTCACCGCAATAGGCAACGGCAGCAAGTTGCAGCACATGGAAGATGCGCTCTTCCGTGTTTTCCGGTATGGGAGCCAGACGACGAATATCGAAGGCGTGATGCGAGGCAGCGGCAGTTTGACCCCGAAGACCATTGTCACCGCCATCGGGGCGACTCAGGGCGTCCAATCCCTCGATCGCGGCCATTTCATAGGCCAGGGCGACGCGGTCTAAAAGACCTTCGTCAGCTTCGTCTTCGGCAAAGGAAAAAGTAATCTGGCGGCCAACCGCTTGGCGAACCAAACGCTCACTGACCACTTCGGCCGCACGAATACGATCAGCTGCGGGAATCGCGCTGAGCGCCCAATGGGTCTGAAGATTTTGAAGTGCTGTAGCGGTAATGGTCATGCGCCACCTCCCGCCTGTACTGCTAAGGCCTGTGCCGCCAGGTTGCCGATTGCGCCGGTTGGTAAATACAGGGCCAGCAGCTCGATCTGCGTGCCTGCTGGGCAACCGTTGCCAAGCTTCTCAACCCGTACGCGCACGTCGTCCACGTTCGGCTCGACATCACGCACCAGCACGCCAAAAAGCTGAACGTCCGACGTATTGTTGAGATAACGCTTGCTGGCGGCTTTGAAACGGTCCCGCCAGGTTGCATTCTTGGCGCGATGACCCAGATATTTGAACAGGTCGTTGCGGATACCCACCTTGTCCCGCAGGTCTTCCAACTGCTGTTTCAGCCCGGTCCGCCCATAAACGGCGCCGGGCGGGTACTTGGCTTCCCCGGACGTCTTGACCTCCCCGAAAACAAAGCGGTCGCCCTGTTCATCCTGTTGAACACCGACCAGATCGGCCCCTGGCAGACTCGAACCGCTCTTGCGCTCGTCCCTGCCGTCCGGCCAGGGAAACAGACAGTCTCGGTGCTCAGTCAGATAGGCTTCGGCAATGGCCTCGCCAACCCGCCAGTCCTCGACATCGTCGGGAGCGGCCAATGCTTGGGCGAGCTGCTCCTGCTCGAAAGAGGTTTCCGCGACTCCGGCCAACAGTTCTTGAAGGTCGGCCTTGCCCTGGTCATCAAAGACCAGCGCCGAAACCTGGCCATTGATCGCCGCGCCCAGTTCTTCCGCGTTCCACGACCGGCCCGTTCCGCTGCTCGGCGAGGCTCCATGGTTATAGCACTCAGCGCCGAGGGCAATCATACCACTACCTCCCCGTTCATCAGTTTGGGCAGGAGGAGGTCTCGGGCTTTGATTAGCTTCTCAATCTGTTCCGATAAAACACGAATTTTGCGAAAGGATGGCGCAACAATCGATTCAAATATCTGCACGGAGCTTGATGAGGGAAGAACTATCTCAAGCGCGGCAATATCGTCCTTTGAAAGTTCTGTTTGATTAGTAGCACCACGGCCTAATGTCGCGACATATGACTCCAACCCAGTTAAATGCAAGCCAAAATAATAAACAGGAACGTCCTCTTTGGGGCGGACGATTGTGACGTGGGAGTCTACGGTGCATTCCTCAATTTCAAACAAGAGCTGAGCAACCCGTCCAAGGGTTCCGGCACCTGTGGAATTGATCAAAACGTCGCCGAACTGAACAAGCTTCGCGGGGGGCACTTGTTTGGATTGTCGACGGGAAAAATCGAGACCCACCATTCGGTTTCTTATGCACTTTTGGTTTATGACGATGCCCGGTGCATCATCGTCATATTTCGGAGTGATCCCCCGGCTTAGGAATGAGGCAGATTCGCCAATTGTAGTTTTCTTCCACCCCTCCGGCACGCCGTCGATGATTTGGGTGTGTTCGTGGCCGGGGAAGCGGAGGTGGACGAACCATTCCTTGTAAAGCAGCCGCGCCGCCTGCTCCAGCAACTGAATCCGCCGCCGGTTGTTCTCGATCAGGTCGTCGTAGGCGGAGAGGACAGAGGCGATATGATCCTGGGTAGAGTGTGGCGGGACTGGCACTTCAACCAGTGCAAGCTTTTCTCGTGGAAGGTGCTTAATTGTCGAACCAGTGAAAAGTGACGCCAAATGACCGGTTCGACCCTTGTAGAGAAAAAAGTAGTAGAGGAACTCTGGCCGCAAACAATTATGTGGCCGAATCCGGTGAAGTGCTTTCTGGATCATCATGCTGGAGCACTGCTCTTTCCAAATCGCACATCGCCCCGGTTCTCCACCTTCGCACATGACGATGTCGCCATATTTGAGACCGTAGCGGTCCAACTCATGTTGCTCGAACCGCATCTCCCGCAGATCGGCCAAGTCAAATTCACCCCAGCGAACATTGACATTCGCGAGGTATGGCAGGGGCTCGCCACGATTTTTCTTCTGATCGAGCATTTTTCCAAGGCAGAAGTCTGCGACGGCTTCAAGTTTCTGGGTCTGCCAGCTCATACCCCCAGCTCCTCAAAGTTCTTCTTGATCGTCGCAGCCAGTTGCACCGCCTCGGCGTTCAGGTCCTCCAACTCCACATGGATATCGCGCAGGACCTCCTCGAAATCAAAATCCTCGTCCTCTTCTTCCGGCGCGACGCCGACATAGCGGCCGGGGGTGAGGCTCCAGTCGTTGGCCTCGATCTCGGCCCGGTCCACCAACTTGACCAGCCCTTCCACATCGCGCAGTTTCGCCTCGGGGAAGCGTTCGGTGAGCCAGTGGGCCTGTTTCCAGAAATAGCGCACCTGCTTGAGCTGTTCCACGGCCAGGGCGCGTACTTCATCTGCGACCTTGCGGGCGCGGGTGATGTCGCGGCCCGCCCAGGCGTCGTTTTCACGGGCGTTGCACTCATTTTCGCAGGTCTCGATCAAGCGGCAGGCGAGCTTGTAGAGCAGGTCGGTCTGCTTGACCAGATCGCGGCTGGTCTCGGCCAGGGTCGCGAGGCGGTCCACGGCTTTCTTGAGTTCACCGTTGGTGGTTTTCTGTTCTCCCCATGCCGCCTGCTGCTCGCTGACGTTTTTCCGGAACGTCTCCACATCCGCCTTGAACAGCGGAATGGCGTCATCCAGTTCCTTCAGCGGTTCAAGGTGGGGCGCGTCCTTGGCCAGGGTCTTGAGGAAGGGTTCAATACTGCCACGCAGGGTCGCCAGCGCAGCGATGAAGTCCGGCAGCGGCTCGACCGTTTTGCTCTCGTCATCTTCCATCGTGAAACAGGCCGCGCCCTCGGCCAGCATGCGCTGGCAGTAGCCCGCCACCAGGTCGAGATAGCGCGCGGTTTCGCCCCGGTAGAGCCAGACGATGGCCAGCAGGTTCTGCTCCTGCTCGGGGGAAAAATCGAAAATCTTGCGAGTGACTTTTCGATAAATGTTGCGGGCGTCGATCATCAGCACCTTGTCGCGGTACGCTTCCGGCTTGGCGCGATTGAGGAACCAGAGCTCGCAGGGGACGGTGCGGGTGTAGAAGAAGTTGGAGCGGATGGCGACCATGACATCCACGTCGCCGGTCTCCACCAGCTTCTGGCGCACCTTGGCCTCGTCGCGCCCGGCGCTGGAGGCCTGGGACGACATGACGAATCCGGCCCGGCCCTGTTCGTTCAGGTAGCTGTAGAAATAGCTGATCCAGACGTAGTTGCCGTTGCTGACCTTGCCCTTCTTGTTGACGCCGGGCAGGCCGAAGGGCAGACGCGGGTCGCTCTTGACCTTGTCGGCGTCGATCTCGTCGACGTTGAAGGGCGGATTGGCCATGACGAAGTCGGCCTTGCGCAGCAGCTCGTGGGGGTCTTCGTAGTAGGTGATCGATTTCTGGATGTCGCCTTCCAGGCCGTGCACCGCCAGGTTCATCTTGGCCAGGCGGATGGTGGTGGCGTTCTTTTCCAGGCCGTAGAAGGTGAGCTTCTCGGTGGGGTTCTCGTGCCGCCGCTCGACCACCCGGGCGCTTTGCACGAACATGCCGCCCGAGCCGCAGGCCGGGTCGAGCACCGTGCCACCCGCCGGTTCGATGACGTTGGCAATCAGCGAGACCAGCGACACCGGGGTGAAGAACTCGCCGCCGTCGTGGGCCTTCTGGTCAGCGAACTGAGTCAGGAAGTATTCGTAGATGCGGCCGAAGACATCCCCGGAGACGCGCTTGAGCTCCTCGGGGTTGAGGGTGCGCAGCAGCTGGCCGAGCACGGCGTTGTCGAGCTCCTGATATTCGCTCTTGGGCAGCACGCCGCGCAGGTTCTCGTAGTCGGCCTCGATGGACTCCATGGCGTCGATGATCGCCTTGGTGCGGTCAGTGCTGTCGGGCAGGGCCACCAGGGTGTCGAACTGGGCCTTGGGCTGCAGGAAGATGGCGCTCTTCTGTGAGAAATCTTCCTTGGTCAGAGGTCGGGTCTTGCCGCCACGCGTGGGAAGGTTGGCTTCGATAACGTCCTTGACACCAAGGAAACGGCTGTAGGCATGGCGGAGAAAAACCAGGCCCATGACCGGCAGGAAATATTCATTGCTGGCATAGTTGGAGTTGGCCCGCAGGGTGTCCGCCGCGCTCCACAGCCGCTTTTCAATGGCTTCGATGTGTTCAAGCTGGGCCATCTTCAAGCTTCCTTCCCAAAATACGTTTTATGCAGGGCCTCGCCCTTGTCCCCCAGGCTGCGCAACAGGCTCTCGATCTTCTCCAGCGCCAGAGGTGACGGCTTGGCGCGGTCGTTCTCCCAGCGGTTGATCGTGGGAAAGGTTACCCCGAGCTTGGCCGCGAACTTTTCCTGAGTCAGACCGGTAAGTTCCCGAAGCTCACGGACCAGCCTCGCCATGCTGTGTTGCTCGTCCAATGGATTTCTCCTTGCTGAATCTATCTGATGTACTGGCGGCACCATTCATAGCGCCCGATTTATCACTTGATATATCATCCATGGGGCCGCAAATGTCAAGCGCGACCTTGAAATCCTTACTGAAATTCTCGTCCGACATCGCAATTTGAAATCCCCGCCGACACATCCTGCCGACACCCGGTAAGTAACGGCCACAGGAGCAAGCACAAAAAAAAATTCTGCCACCGCCCGACACTTTCTCCGTCTCTCCGGTAAGTAGTTTCTATCCGGAAATAGGGTTTTTCGCAGTTCAGAAACGCGATTGGAAACAGATCCAGATCCTGAATTTTGTTCCGGGACAAGGTTTTTCAAATTTTCCGTGCGCTATGTGCTAAATTTGGCAATTTTTGGGCAAACCTCACCCTGTAAATGAAAAACAGCTTTTTTCGTTTTGTTTTATCCAGTTTGATTTAAGTGGCTGTTTCGCTTCTGGCAATGGTGAATAAATTTGCTGCCAAAATCGATGTCCATACGTAACTCTTGAAAGACCTAAGAGACTTCCATGTGCAGCGTGACAATCCAAAGCATCGTTTAAGCCAGGAGATGCCAGCCTCGATACCTGCACGGAAACGACGGAGCTTATTGTAAACCCATGTGCTTTTACACATATCCGTTTCTTTTAGGCCGCGTTTCTTGGCGAAGCAGACATCCTTGATGCCCCTCGATTTTGCTTCCTGAAGGTTGCTTTTCGAAGCAAAACCGCCATCCAAGGAAACTTTTTGCGGGTAACGGCCATAGATCTGCTCATGGCGGTCCAACATTTCAACGGTTAAATTTGTATCAGCTGGATTACCTTTAACGATCAAGCAGTCAGTAATCAGATTAGATGGTCCGCCACTCACACATATTTTATGGCCGAACAATGTATCCCGCCGGTCTTTGATGATGATATCTGTATGAGGTTCAAAGATGGAAACGATCTTCTCTGAAGCTGGTACTTTTTCATTATTGATCACCCGCCGCCGAGTTTGGCTTATGACCCTTTCAGCCAGTGGGATAAGTCGTTTTATTTCTTCGTTAATACCTTGTGCTATGGTCGCTTGTAACGGGTCGGTGAACACACTGGAGTCTAAAATTGACACGGCGCTATGTGCATAGCCAATTGTCTTTTCGGTTACTATAAGGAGATCTTTATATTTTTCTTTTCGGATTTTATTCTTCTTGGCATTCAATATGGCAAGCATTCTTCGTTTGGCTCTTTTACAATGATCGGAGAATTGCAAATTAACATCATCAAGTCTACTATTAATAAGAACCAATTTATTTGTAAGGACACGAACACAATCCCATAAAAGAGATGAATCAAGTGGTTTGTGGATATTTGTTTCTACAACGGTGCAGTCAATGCGTGAGTGTTTTCCTGGTTCGACTTTTTTGTCAACAGCATATGCCACTATGAGCTTGTTTATGTTCTCCATCGTGGAATCTGAAATGGATTTGATATTGCTACAAAGAGCTGTCTTTTTAAATCCTTTCTGAGTTATGCCAATTCTGCAGAAATTACGATAGGTTCTGGAGTCGACAAGATGAAACGCAAGTTCTTCATAGCTGAAGCCTTCGGTTTGCTTGATGATCGCGGCACGCAGGACTTGCTCTGCGCTCATGCCTTCGGCTCCCTTACTACGATTTTTGATTCCACGAGTAAGGTCTTGCAAAACCATCTCGTTTATAATAGAAAGATCATCAAGGATGGCACTTATCCGCTCGTAATCTTCGGCATGCGGATGGTTAACGCCGGAATCCATCAAGGGCATCTGCTGCTGATATTTTTTGCGCATTTTTTGGTGGCCTTTTCTTATTTGTTGTCGTTATTTCAATTGGTTGAATAACGTTATACCAGCAAATCCAAGAAATTGTCCACCTTAAAATGCGCTTTTTTTAGGTCTTATCAATAAATTACGTTTTCCGGATGGAAACTGTTATGAAACGGGCTCTTGTCAAATGAAAAGTTCTGAAAAAAGCTCCTGTTAAATCGACGCCGCTTTACAGGGCCTTGGCGAGAATGGGCCCTGCGTGGAGCTCGTCGGAGCCAAGGCCCTGTAAAGCGGCGTTCCTTTTCATCTTTATC
>LR026961.1:1480313-1496307 GCA_900498135.1 uncultured Desulfatiglans sp. | reverse complement strand
ATACGCTACTTTTTTCATGGGCTGGTCCTCCGTTTTGGATTTCTTGGCTGGGGTGTATTTTACACCCCGGACCAGCCCGTTTCATATGATCTAAGTAATGGCATAAACCAAAACGAGTGTAGCCACCGACCATGGACATCAACGACCTGTTTGACGGAATCATGAAGAGTATCAACCAGTTTGCCGACGAGATCGCCGAACAGCGGTTGCAGGAAAAAATGCAGGACACCGGACGAGGTTCGGAGAATGGGGGTAAGAATGCGGAGAATTTTCAGGTGAAATAGAAGCGGGGTGTGACGGATTTCCCGAAACAGGAGTGATCGGGGCGGCAGCGCCGAAACCCTGAAAGGGGCGTAAATCGCTGATAATACGCAGAAAAACAAAACCCGCCCAATAACCGGACGCGGTTAGTGGATGGGTCTGTCTTTTCTAAATGGTGGAGGGCTCGTCGCCTTCCTATAAAACCGTCTTAAACTCCCCTCTACATTGAAATCCATTTATTTACAATACGTTGCGATGCCTCAAGGCCTCCTTCTCCGCGTCCCCCTGCGGGAAATCGTTTTCTCCACATTTTCCCCAAACAGAGAACGGACGTGGGTTCGATTCCCGTTTGCCATCAAATGCGGTGATATCGCGCAACTCAAGTCTTCAGTTCTATGTCCCCTTAATCCATATGCAACCCTTTTCATAACCGTTCTCTTTCTCCCGCAGTTAACCGAAGTCATCCAATATCAGTGAGTTATCAATATCTGGCTACTCCCGACAAGGTGGAGGCAGCGTCAAAACGGATTTCCATGCCCAGACGACCCGGCCCCTGCCGCATCTGAGTTGGTCGGAGTATTCCTTCCTCCACCATAAGCTATAGAAACAACAACGCCCGGAACACTGATGCGCTGATATGCTGACGAAGAGCGCTGACTTCAATCCGGAAAAAATTATCAAACAAGTCTTTGCAAACTTCTATGGGAATCAACTTTTCCTGGAATCTTAGGTTGTGATCCAGTAGCGTCACTTCCTCGACTCGCTTTCGATATATTTCTCCATACCTTGAACCCCTTGTGCCCATACCTTTCGAAAGCTCATTCAGCCTGGCCCAGGCGATACAATTGCAGCCCTTTTACCTGATGAGACCTGACCAACCCCTCCTCTTCCAGCATTTCAAGGTGCGCGCGGGTCTCCGAAAGACCCAGAAAAACATCCCAGTTTTTAAGGCCCGGAAATAGTTGCCGGCTGATCGCATAAAGGGTCATGCCGTGCAGGCTGGATGCCCTTTCATCATGGGCAGTTAGAGCATTAAGGACTTCTTTCCTGCGCATACGGTGCTGGCTTGTTATCGTATCGATTCGTTTTTGATGATTCGAAAATGAGGGGCCGTGTCCCGGCAGGACCAATGCCACATCCAGATCCCTTATGACCTCCAATGAGTTTAGATAAGAGGAAAGGCTCTTATAACCCCTCTTTAGAGGATCCTGATTCTCTATTTCGACCAAGGGGTTGGGAGTGATCTTTTCTAAAAGGTGGTCTCCAGAGAAGAGCCTCCCCTCCTGGGGATCAAAAAAACAGACCGATCCCGGGGTATGTCCAGGGGTAGGGAGCACTTCCAGAGAAAACTCAACAAAGGCAAAACTCTCCCCGCCCCGGAGATATTTGACGTCAAAGCGGCCAGGGAAGAATCTCGTAATACATTCGCTCATCTGATCAGACATAGCGCCTATCAGGGCCTCCGGCAAACCTGCCTCTTTCAAGAACCGGAAAAAGCCTTCCATTTTTTCTGCGGGATTCGCCTGCCGATCCCAGATCGATTTATCCCTGTCTAAAGGATGAATAAAGACCTCTGCACCGCTTATCCCGGATATCTTCCCGGCAAGTCCTGCATGATCCAGGTGGCCATGGGTAAGCAGGATTCGCTTGATGTCGGAGAGCCGGTATCCCAGCTCTTCAAGGGCAAGGCCCACCCGTCTCAAAGAATCCTTCGAATAGAAACCGGCGTCGATCACGGTGGGGACCGAGTCCTCAATGAAATAGAGGTTAACCGAGGCTATGGGAAAGGGGATCGGGATTTCGATTCTGTGTATAGCGGCCATCAATCTCTCACTCCTTCAGGATAAGGATGTTCGGAACGACTACTTACCGGCAATGCCTGGTTCCTGGAGGGATCTCCAGGTCTCTTTCTGCAAAAAACTCCCCTCGACATTGTCTTCCATCTCCTCAAACATCCGCCAAGGAACGGCAAAGGAGAGCAGATTCCTGTCAAGCTGTTTTTTGAGATTCTTCCTTGCAGAGAGGTCTGTGAGGCCGATGACCCCCCGGGGACGCTCAGACCGTGCTTCCCGGTAGGCAAAGATCCCTATTTGCTGGCACCCGGCGGCAAAGGGGATGATCACGTTCTCGTTGCCCTCTCTTCCGTAATTGGCCAGGACCACGAGGGCGGAGAGTTGGTCCGGGTCGGCCAGGAAGACTATTACCTGGGGCTGTTCCTTACCCGGATCGAGATCGCTTAAGGGTTTAAAGACCACATATTTTTTGGGGACCTCCATGATGGGCATGGTATCAATGAACCGCTTCACCAGTTCCGGAGTTTTTATATACCCTTCACCGTGGCGAAATTCCTCCAAGAAATCCTTGCCTGCAGCAGACTCCAGTTTTTTGGCCATGGCCCGGCCCGTATCCCGATTCTCGTTTCCTGTGGACAGGAAAGGATAGAAGCATTCAATACCGCCGGGGAAATAGAGATACTGGTTCCCGAATCCCAGCCCCACGCCACCGCCCCAGCAGCCGTAGGTACTCTTATCAAAGGCCGCGGTTCTCCCTTTTGCCGCAGCCGCCAGCATCCACATGACACAGCCCCATTTGCCTTGTTTAAAGCCCATGGCCTTCTCGGGTCTATCATCACTCCAGAGGATGGCCACAGGATGGTATTTTAAGTTAAGCGCCTGGGCTATCTTGCTTTCCATGATTACGCCTCCCTATTAGTTGAACTATTTGCTTTAGGTCTGCTCCTTTCGGTATGCGCATATTCATGGAGCCATTTGACCTGATATTTTCCCCCCTGATCCTTCACCCACCCTTTCCAGGAAGGCCTCCCGGCGCTTCTTGTCCCACTGGGAGCAGAAGGCGGGTTTGCCCTTCATAGTCCTTTGCATACAAAGCGAACAAGTGGGCTCACAGGCGACAATGGGACCCGGGACCACCCCTTGGGCCTTTTGGGGCCAGAGGGGGTCGGCAAAAAGCACGCGGGCCAGGCCGATCAGGTCTGCCGTGCCTTCTTTGAGAATCCTCTCCGCGATCTCCGGGCTCTGTATGCGTCCTGCCGTGACAACCGGCGTCCCGGAGACGGCCTTCTTAATCTCGGCCGCAAAATGGGCCATGTAGGCCTCCTCCTTTTCCCGTTGCCGATACTCCGGCAGCGAAAAGGCATCGTATATGCCAGCCATGACCGAAAGATAGGCAATACGCCGATTTTCCAGCTCAGTTGCAAAAATGGCGGTCTGTTCCGGATGAAGCCCCTCGGGCAACCCTTCGTCGGCCAAGAAGCGATACCCCACTGGATAGTCTTCTCCCACCGCTTCCACTACCGCATCCACCACTTCCAGGGGAAAGCGCATCCGGTTCTCCAGGGGTCCACCGTATCGATCCGTGCGGTGATTGGTCCTGGGAGAGAGGAACTGGACGATCAGATACCCGGTGCCGCCATGGATCTCCACCCCGTCGAAACCCGCCTCTTTGACCCGCCCGGCGCCTGCCGCAAAGGCCCTGACAACCTGCTCTATGTCCTTTTGCGTCATCTCCTTCGGGACCACATCGCCTGTCTTTACAGGCGAGGGGGCCAACCTTTGAGGGGTATAGGCATACCGTCCGGGGTGATTGAGCTGAAGAAAGGCGATGGCGCCCTCGTCCTGAATGGCCCTTGCAAGCCTTGAAAGCCCCTGAATGTACCGATCGTCATCGATCCGCAGCATGAATGGGGAGCCCAGCCCGGATGGATCGACCGCGGTGTGCTCCACCACGATCGCCGCGGCCCCGGAGGCGGCCATTTCCCTGTAGTGGTCCAGCAGCAAGGGACTGACCGTGCCGTCCGGATGCGCATATCCGAGATAAAGGGGCGTCATCATGATCCGGTTTTTCAAGGCAAGTCCGTTTATACGCAGCGGGCTGAAAAGCATGGATTCGACTGCCATGGTATTTTCCCTCCTCTCTGAGTTTCCTTAAGCTCGTTCGGGTCCTCCGGCCCCGGAACGTCTACATTCGCGTCCATATGAATCTGGTAAACAGACCGATAATCATCGGGAACACCAGGCTGGCGGCGATCCGGGCTATGGATAATCTCCAGCCCAACATGGGTATTTCGTAAACGAGAATACGATTGAGACCCAAAATGGACCAGGCCGTGATATAGGCCATCAGCGGAGCCACTCCGGCTCCAGCCTTAAGGAGCACCGCCACGATGGGAAACTGGACAAAGGGTCCTCCCGGGGTAAGGGCCCCGGCCAGGGTGGCGATGATCAGGCCGCGAAGGCCCGAGTCTTCCCCCAGCCATCGGCTCATGAGGTCCCGGGGAAGGAGGACGCTGACTAATCCCGCCGCGATAAAGGCAAGGACCATCGCGGGCAGGATATCCCAGAAGAGTTTTCCTCCGGCCTTCAATCCCTCCGGCACTAGTGCCGGATCTTTCATGTAGGCCGATAAGGCAAGGGCACAAGTCAGCAACAGCATGATCCAGGTGCTTATATTCATCTTCATTTCGGGTTTATGCCCCTCAATTGTTCCCGGATGACGGATTCGTATTCGCCCTTTTTTGATTTCACCAGTCCTACTCCCAATTATAAGTCAACCCCACCAAAAAACCCGCTCCATTCACCCCAGTGTTTCTGTCTCCAAGCCCTGCATTGGAAACATGGTGGAACATAATTTCAGCATCGAGTGATAAATTCGTGCTTGTTACGTAACGAAAACCGAGACTACCTTGCGGATTGAATTCAATTTCATTTCCAATAAGGTTTTGCGAGTAGTCCTTGTATAGATCGGTATATAAAACCCCGGCCCCTACCTGGGCATAAGGGATTAGGTTTCCTCTCCGCGCAAAATCATGTCGCAAAAGCAAGGTGCCGCCCACTAAATAGCCGCTGGCTCCGGTGGTGGTTTCCGAATAGGTTATTTCGCCTATCATCCGAAAACCGCTGCCAAATCTCATCCAGTCAAAACGGACATTTGTCATGACATAATTCAAGTCAGGCCGGTGGGTCTTGATAACGGGAGAGACTACATAACCTGCAATCAGTTGGATTGATTTCACACCAACATCTGCGCCAAAACAGAGGGATGGGAGAAAGAGAATCGTTAATGAAGCAATTATCTTCATAGAGGTCTGCTTCCCCATTTCCATGATGCACACCCTTTTCGACCGTTTTGTCTTTCTTCAATTTGTAAAATCGCTTTGCGATTTTATAGAACCCCGCTTAGCTGCTTCCTGCAGGCTTTTCCGCTCCGAAAAAAAGGGAGATTTCCGTAGAATCATGTGACGGCATCGCAGGGAAGGACAAAGGCCTTGACTCCCTGAGCCGCCATATCCTTTCTCAGGCCTTGCACGGCCCGAAGAAGTTCTTAGGCCGAATCGTTCTATAGGTATTTGGCCCCGGCCCGTATATGCAACCTCGTATGCGGTTTCATTCACCTTTGATATTTTTCACCATTCCCATTTTTTGTACGTTCCCTATCGCCTCGGGCTGTTGCGTCTGCCCTAAAATATTTCCGTAATACTCCCAGCCACCGCCCAGGGCTTTGTAAAGGCGGGCCAGATTCGAGGCCACTTCCGCCCTGGACAAGGTTAACTGATCCTCCAGTTCAAGCAGGGCTCTCTGGGCATCCAGGACGTTGAAAAAATCCGTCAGCCCTGTATTGTAGCGGTCTCTTGCCAGAAATTCGGTCCGCCTGGCGGCGGCAACCGCCTTTTCCAGGGATTCTTCCCGTAGCTGCTCCTTGGCATAGGCGGTCAGCGTGTTTTCTACTTCCTGCAGGGCCTGCAATACTGTGGACTTATAGAAAAGCAGGGTCTCTTTTTGTCTTTCCGTTTGCAGGTCAATATTCAGCCGAAGGGCGCCGCCCTGGAAGATATTCCAGGACACGCCGGGTCCTATGCCCCAGAACCGGCTCTGGGCGTCAAGGAAATTGCTCTGAAGAGCCTCCAGCCCGATGGTGCCCAATAAACGGAACTTGGGATAGAGCTCAGCCGTGGCCACTCCGATCCTGGCGGTCTGGGCCGCAAGTTGCCTTTCAGCCCTGCGGATATCCGGCCGCCGGCGCATGGCCTCGGCCGGGATCCCCACGGCCACCCTGGGGGGAACCTGGGGGATTTCTTTTTCCGCGGCAAGCAGTTTATCTATCGAACCGGGCTCCTGGCCTAAAAGAACGGCCAGGCGGTTCTTGGCCGCCCGCAGGCCGCTTTTCAACCTGGGAATCTGGGAGCGAGTGGTCTCCAGGTTCCGAAGGGACTGCTGCTCGGCCAACTCGTCAATCAGACCGGCCTCATATCTGGACTTATTCAATTCATATGTCTTTTCCTGGGTCCTTATGTTGGCCCAGGTGATATCCAATCTTTGCTGATAGGTCCGTACCTCTATGTAATTTACAGCTACTTCCGCCATCAGGCTGACCAGGACATCCCTTACATCGGCCCGGCCGGCCTCAAGCTCGGCCTGGGCGGCCTCAACCGAGCGCCTGATCCCGCCGAACAGGTCCAGTTCCCAGGAGGAATCAAACTGGGCCAGGTAGTACTCCTTTTCCTTTCCGCCAACTCCCGCCTGCAGGGACTCGCTGCCTCGTTGTTCCTGAACCACACTCGAGGCATTCAGCGTGGGATAGAGGCCGGACTCGCTGATGCCTCTTATGAGTCTTGCCTGCCGAAGACGGGAAAGGGAGGTCCGCAGGTCCAGATTCCCCTGAACCGCTTTTTCTTCCAATGCAGTGAGCACCGGGTCATCCAACACCTTCCACCACTCGGCCAGAACGTCCCTGTCCGGCCTGGCGGCCTCCAGGCCCTTCTCCATTTGGGCGGTCCATTTCCCGCCAACCTCGGGCCCGACCTTTTCATAATCCGGCCCCACCATGGCGCAGCCGCCCGCGAGCAAAGAAATAAGCACGAGCAGCCAGGGCATCAACCGCATGAGTCTCGCTCGCAGGTTCCGCTTTTCTGTGTTTGGTATGGTCATATTCCGCATCCCGCTTTTCGCCTTTTCGATGGTTATTCGTCTTGCATCTGCTGCTTTCCGCGGCCTTTCCACCACAGGGCCTGCCCTTTTTCACCCAGCTGCTGAAAAATGTAATACAGCGCCGGGATGATCAGTATTCCCAGGGTAGTGGTCGCGATCATTCCGGCAAAAACCACGGTGCCGATATGGGTGCGACTTGAGGCCCCTGCACCAGTCGCCCCGACCAGGGGGGCAACACCCAGAATAAAGGTCAGGGCGGTCATGAGCACCGGCCGGAAACGGGTTCCGGCTCCCCCCACCGCAGCCTCATAGGTGGAGGCGCCCTGGTTTTTGCGGTCCCTGGCAAACTCCACGATCAAGATGGCGTTTTTGGCCGCCAGGCCGACCAGGAGGACGACACCGATTTGAGCGTACAGGGACAGGGGATGCCCGGATATCCAAAGCCCGATAAAGGCGCCCAGCGTGGCCACCAGGACGGAAAGGACTATGGATATGGGCAGGTTCCAGCTCTCGTAGAGCCCCACCAAAAAGAGATAGGCAAAAACCAAGGCCAGGGCGAACAGATAGACCACCGTGCCGCTGGCCTGTTTTTCCTGGTAACTCATGGAGGACCATTCAAACCCATAACCCGAGGGCAGTTTCTCCCGGGCCAGGCGCTCCATGGTGGCCATGGCCTGGCCCGAAGAATAGCCCGGCGCAGCCTCACCCTTTATGTCCAGGCTGGTGAAGAGGTTGTAGCGTTTGACCACCTTGGGTCCCAGCCTGTAGGACAGATCCACTAGGCTTTCTAAGGGGACCTTTTCCCCCTTGCCGCTTAGCACATACAAATCCCGGATATCTTCCGGCCGGGCTCTGTATGGGGCCTGACCTTGAACCCTGACCTGGTAGGTCCGGCCGAACAAGTTGAAATCGTTTACATACCTGGACCCCGTCTGATGGCCCAGCACGGCAAACACTTCGCTTACGGGAACACCCATCTGCTCTGCCCGGGTCCGATCCAGATCCACAAAAATCTGCGGGGTATCCGCGGTAAAGGTGGTATAGACCCGGGAAAGGGCGGGCTCCTGATTGGCGGCCGCCACCAGTCCCCTAGCCACGGATACCAGTTCCCCGGGGCTCTGACCCGCCAAGGCCTGCAACCGGAAATCAAACCCGCCGGTGGTCCCTAAACCCTGAATCGGTGGCGGGACAACGGGGATGATATTGGCCGTAGTAATGGCGCTGAATTCTCTGGCCGCCTTGGCCACTATGGCATTCAAGCGCAGCTCCGGCCTGGTCCTCTCTTCCCAGTGCTTCAGATCGCAGATCATAAAGCCCACATTTTCCGAGCGGCCGCTGAGCAGGCTGAAACCGCTCACAGAGAGCACATGCTCCACTCCTTCCATCTCCAGAAGCTTTTGGGTCGCCCGGGTCAGGACCTGGTTGGTCCGCTCCAGGGTCGCCCCTTCCGGCAGCTGAACATCGCAGAAGAATCCACCCTTGTCCTCCTGGGGCAGAAAACTAGTGGGCAGGTGTCCGGCGAAGAACCAGGCCCCGCCGACAATGACCACAAAAAAAAGCACCGCCACGGCCAGATGCCGGATCAGCCAGCCCACCATAGAGGTATAAACCGTGCGCGAGCCCCCAAGCAACTTGTTGAACCAGGCAAAAGGGCCGCGCCCGTGGGGTTTGGTTTTTTTCAAAAAAACCGCGCACAGGGCGGGGCTCAAGGTCAGGGAACAGATGGCCGAGATGACCACCGAGACACACAGGGTCACCCCGAACTGTTTATAGAGCCCTCCGGTGATCCCGGGCATGAAGATAATCGGGACAAAGACCGCCAGAAGGACCAGGGTGGTGGCCACAATCGGCCCGGTAATCTCCTCCATGGCCTTGATGGCTGCTTCCTTGCGGTCACCGGCTGCTCCTTCCTCCCGGATGCGATAGACATTCTCCACCACGATGATGGCGTCATCCACCACCACACCGATGGACAGAATCAGGGCAAACAGGTTTATGGTGTTGGCGGAAAATCCTAGGGCGAGCAGGACGGCAAAGGTACCGATAATGGAAACCGGTATGGCGGCCGTTGGAATGATGGTGGCCCGCACGTTCTGCAAAAAGGCAAAGATGACCAGAACCACCAGTAAGAAGGTCAGCCCCAGGGTAAAGACAATCTCCTTGATTGTTTCGCGCACATAGTCGCTGGTATCATACATCACCATATAGTCCATGTCCTCGGGCAGGGACTCGGCCTGGCGCTTGAGTTCCTCTCTGACCGCGGACATGGTGCTCAAGGCATTGGCCTCAGAGGATTTGTACACCGCTACACCCACTGTGGGGCGGTTGTCCACGCTCCCCAGGGTGCCGTAGGACTCACTGCCCAGCTCCACCCGGGCCACATCCTTGATCCGCACCAGCCCCCCTTGTTCATTGCTCCGGATCACGATATTTTCGAATTCCTCCGGGCTCTCCAGCCGGCCCCTGGCCTTTAAGGTGTACTGGAGTTCCTGTCCAGGGGGGGCGGGAGCAGTCCCCACCGAGCCCAGGGTGGCTTGGATATTCTGCCGGCGAATGGCCCGGACCACATCGTCCGGTCCCATCTGCAGAGCCGCCAGCCGGTCCGGGTCCAGCCAGATGCGCATGCTGTACGTATACTCGCCAAAGATATACACGTCGCTGACCCCGGGGATGCGCACCAGGGCATCGTTAATAGTCCGGTCGATGTAATTGCTCATAAAGATCCTGTCCCGGCTGCCCCGGGGCGAGGTAAAGGTAATGACCCCCAGCATATCCTCGGAACGGCGGCGCACATCGATCCCCAGATCCAGTACCTCCTGGGGAAGCCGGGATTGGGCCAGCTGGAGCCGGTTCTGTACATTGACCTGATCGATATCCGGGTTGGAGTCCACGGAAAAAGTAACCTCCAGGCTGTAGCTTCCGTCGTCTGAACAGCTGGAGGCCATATAGAGCATGTTCTCTACCCCGTTGATCTCCTGCTCAATGGGAGCGGCCACCGTGTCCCGGACCACCTCGGCACTGGCTCCGGGATAGGTGGTGCTGACCCGGACGACAGGTGGTGTGATGTGGGGCAACTCGGCCACCGGGATATTAAATATGGCTATCAGTCCTCCCATGGTGATCAGGATGGAGATGACCATGGCCAGCCTGGGACGTTCGATAAAGATCCTGGAAAACATCGCCTGTTTATTCTCCTTCGATATGCACGGTTATTCCGGGTTTCACCTTTTGGATCCCCCGAACGATCACCTTTTCGCCCTGCTTTAACCCCGAAATTACGGTGAACTTGCCGTCCAGGATGGGGCCTGTTGCGATCCGGCGCTGCTCAACCCTGTCCTTTTCATCAACCACATAGACAAAGGCGCCTTCCCGGTCCCTTTGCACCGCGGTCTGGGCAACCGCAGGGACCATCTCCGGCTTGGCCTCTCCTAAAAAGACCCTCACATACTCGCCCGGTACAAGACGCCCGTCTGGATTCTCAAACCTGGCCCAGATGGCAATACTCCCCGTATCCGGATCCACCCGGTTGTCCACGAAATCGATTTCTCCCTTCCGTGGATAGGCCGGGCCGCCGGGGAACTCCAAACCGACGGACAAAAAAGGGGCGGCATCCCCTTTTCCAGTATCCTCCAGGGCATGCATGATGATCTCCCCCTGGTTTTCGCTCACCGAAAAGACCACCCTGATCGGGTCCATGCGCACGATTTCCGCCAGCGGCTGGGACGATGGGCCGACCACGTCTCCCGGTTTATAGCGGCTCTTTCCGATCCGGCCGGTTATCGGGGCCTCCACAGTGGCATAGTCCAGGTCGATCCCGGCCAGCTCCAGGTTGGCCCTGGCCTCGTCCAGTCTGCCCCGGGCCAGATCCCGGGCCGCTACGGCATCATCGAGATCGGTCTTGGGCACGCTCTCCGGCTGGGCGGAACGGAGGCGCTCAAGACGGGTCTCCGCCTTGAAAAGATCCGCCTCCGCCTGGGCCACCTTTGCCCTGGCTACGGCGACCCGGGCTTTATAGGGGGCTTGCTCTATGACATAAAGGATCTGCCCCTTCCGGACAAAGGAGCCCTCCTTGAAATCGAGCCTTTCCAGGTACCCTTCCACCCGGGCCCTGAGATCGATGGATTCCATGGATTCTACATGGCCGATATATTTTTCCGGGGGATTTGCGGCCTCAAGCCCTACTTCCGCTACTCCAACCAGCGGCGGAGGAGCCCCGCCGCCATCATCGCCTGGGCCGGCAAAGCCATACACCGGAAGCAACATGAAACAAGCCATCAAAATGGATAGAAATATTCTCATTTGTTATACCCCTTACCGTTTTCCTGTTTACTTATGGTTTGCTCGTTTTTTTTCCTGGGCCGGAGCGCTCTTAAACAGAATTCAGTTGCCTGCGTCGATAAACAAGATGCCTCCAGAGACGTCATAAATTTGAGCCGGCTTATGCCGATTAACATCCCTTGGATGACAAAGGCTGTTTCCCGGGGAGAAAGATCGTGGCTGAGGCTCCCATCCCGCCTCCCGCGATCTATGCATTCCTCCCATATGCAAATAATCCTGTGTATCCCATATGCTGTGTCCTGATCCGGTGGGGCTGAGTTCCGGGAAAAGGAACTTGGAACATCCCGAATCAATACAAGTAGCGCATCCGTATTTTCGGAGCCAAACTCGAAATGAAAGCCGATCAGGGCCTTGACGGCGTCGAGGCCGGTCGGGCAATTCTCAAACCGGGCGCGGCAACCGGAAAGGTAACGTTCTACCACGTCTTCTAAAATACAGAGCAGAATCCCTTTCTTGCTCTTGAAGTAGTGAAAGACCAATCCCTCGGCCACCCCTGCCTCCCTGGCGATGGTGGAAGTCGGCGTGGAGGAAAAGCCCTTCCGGGCAAAAAGCGCTGTTGCCGCTTCCAAAATGGTTTCTTTCCGGCTCATCAGCAATGTCTCTTATTTTTGATTGAGTACTCACTCAAATACATATTCATTAAACAGCTGTCAACAATTTTTTTCGAGGGTTTGATCTGAAATGTGCGCCCGTCAGGCTCCAGGGCGTCCAGCATTTTGGGGGAGATGTCTCGGCCCTCGTCCACCAGGAGGATATCAAAACTGTCTATCGCCTGATAAGCCTGCCCTTTTGAAATGCGTAAGAAGCAACAAGACCAAATGCCTCTCATGATCACATCTATAGACCACCCGAGGGCTGAGGAGCTGAAACGCATCAGCGACATGCTTGCCTGGTAACCCATCATTTCTCTCGAGCTTCGGAACGATCACCAGAACACGCCCCTTGGCGATCCCGAAGAAAAGCAACACCATGAGCCCAGTTTTTCCGCAACCCACTGGAATCTGGACAATGGCGTGCTCGGAACTGTTCCGAAAATGCTGGCGCGTGCGGAACCATCCCTCAACCTGAAGATTGCGCAGGTCGGGATTGCCCGGGATATACGCCTGGGTGTCATTAAAGAAACATGGTGTCTCTTCATTGGTCATTTGCTACCTCGGCCTCTTCTCTGATCTTTTCGTAGACCTCCTTGAGGAGATGCTTGCTGACCGCGTCCCGGAATTGATCCTCGTTCATGAATTTCGCTGTAATTTCTTCGTTCTGGTCCATTCGGTCTATGAAGAGCCCCTCCAAAGCCTTGCGAAAGACGTAGCCGAAGTTTTCCATCGTGTTAGCGAGCGCTGCCTGGCGGAGGTTGCTGTCAGATACCGCGTCTTCCCGGATCGATTCGAAGAATAGCTGGTCGCCCGGACGGAAATCGGTCCCGAACCGCTCATTGAGGATGTCAATCAACTTGGACAGTTCGATCTCGTCTCCCCGGGCAACCCCCGTTCCAACTGATGTTGGACCTGAAACCTCGTAGCGAGCGCCGGGCTCCATCACGATTGATCCTTCGCCTATCTTCTGCAGGCGGTAATATTTCAGGGCAACATCGTCGTTGAAGTTGTAGACCGGGCCCCGGTCGCCTCTCGGCAGCTTGGTCAGCAGGAACCGGATGTACGAATAGAGCTTCTCAAGGTCGGTGTCCTGGAACGGGATCACCTGTGACATGAAGGAATAGAGGTTCCTGTAGGCCACGAGCGTCTTGCGGAATTCTTCCCGGACATCTTCGTCCAGATCGTTGTAGCGTCCCACCGCCGGATCGATGCAGGCATTCATCCGGGCATGATCCGCTGTCGTCTGGTTTGGTTTTGGCTTATAGAAGACCTTGCAGAACTCCTCGACCTCTGCCTTGTAATAAACCTGGTGGCCGTCGAGCTTGGCCTGCAGCTCATATAACTGCTGGGGTTCGGCACGCTCACCGATAAGCGTCTGCTCATAATAAGGCTGAAAGGCCTTGAGAATTTCATCCGGCTCATTCACGAAATCCAGGACAAAGGTATCCTCCTTGCCGGGATGGGTGCGGTTAAGGCGCGAAAGCGTCTGCACGGCCTGGATGCCGGACAGGCGCTTATCCACATACATCGTGTGAAGGAGGGGTTGATCAAAGCCGGTCTGGTACTTCTCCGCGACGAGCAGCACCTGGTATTCCTCTGTCCCGAAACGCTCGGGCAGTTCCTTTTCCTTGATATGTTTTCCCATGGCGTCCACGTTCATGCCGGATTCCGTGTATTCTACACCCGCAGCGTCCGGGTCGATCACGGTCCCGGAAAAGGCCACCAGCGTCTTAATGCCGGTGTAGCCTTTGTCTTTAGTGTATTTGTCAAATGCCTGTTTGTACCTGACCGCGTGAAGACGGCTGGAGGTCACCACCATGGCCTTGGCCTTACCGCCGATCTTGTGCATCGTGAAATGCCGGAAATGCTCGACCATGACCTCGGTCTTCTGTGCGATATTGTGCGGATGCAGGCTCATGAATCGCGCCAGCGCCCGTGCGGCTTTGCGCTTGTCCACTTGTGGATCATCCTCAATTGATTTGATCAATCTGTAATAGGTCTTGTACGTGGTGTAATTCTGGAGCACATCGAGGATGAAGCCCTCGTCAATAGCCTGGCGCATGCTGTAGAGATGGAAGGGATTCGGCTTGCCGTCCGCGCCGGGTGTGCCGAAGACCTCCAGGGTTTTGTATTTGGGCGTTGCCGTGAAGGCAAAGAAGCTGATGTTGGGTTGATGCCCGCGCTTGGCCATGGTTTTGAGGATTTCCTCCTCATAATCGGGCAGCCCTTCCGCCTCGGCTTTTGCCCTGACCTCTTCCTTGATGGCTGCGCCGGCGAGCACGCCCTTGAGCTCAGTCGCCGTCTCGCCGCCTTGGGAGCTGTGGGCTTCGTCAACAACCACCGCATAACGGCGCATGGGCAGTTCGCCCATTTTCTCGGTGACGAACGGGAACTTCTGGAGCGTGGTGATCACAATCGGCACACCGGACCCGAGGGCCTCCGCCAATTGGGTCGAGTTGATGTCGATCTTCTGGACCACGCCCTGCTTGTGTTCGAACTGGTAAATGGTGTTCTGAAGCTGCTGGTCGAGGACAACCCTGTCGGTGATCACGATGATCGAGTCGAAAACCTTCTCGTCATTTTCGGTGTAAAGGCTGGCGAGCCGATGGGCCAGCCAGGCAATTGAGTTGGACTTGCCGCTGCCGGCGGAGTGCTGAATCAGGTAGTTGGTTCCGGTGCCGCGCTCGCGGGCGTCGGCGACGAGTTTCCGCACGCAATCAAGCTGGTGATAGCGCGGGAATATCATGGTTTCTTTTTTGATTCGCTTGCCAGCGAGCTTTTTTTCCTCGATCTGCAGGTGAATGAACCGTGCTAGAATATCCAGGAAGCTGTGACGCTCCAGCACCGCTTCCCACAAATACGCGGTCTTGTAGCCGCCGGGATTTTCCGGATTACCTGCCCCGCCTCCGCAGCCCCTGTTGAAGGGCAGAAAGCGCGTGCTTTTACCCGAAAGACGCGTGGTCATGTAGACCTCGTCGGTGTCCACCGCGAAATGGACAAGCGTGCGCTTCTTGAATTGGAAGATCAGGTCCGACGGATCGCGGTCGTTTTTGTACTGCGTGACTGCATGCCGCCAGTTTTGGGCAGTCATTGGGTTCTTCAGTTCCAGAGTGGCAACAGGAACGCCGTTGAGGGCCAGGGTCACATCAAGGGTGTTGCCATGCTTGGCCGAATAGCGGAGCTGGCGCGTAACGGTGAGCCGATTGGCGGCATAGAGCGCCTGGGTGTCTGGGTTCATGCCACTGGCCGGGGCGAAATAGGCCACCCGGAACAGCTTGCCGAAACACTTGAACCCGTGTCGAAGAACCGAGAGGCATCCCTCATGGCTGGAGTTGAGCGCACGGCATAGATCGTCTATTAGCCCAAGTTTGCCAAAAATCCCAGATTGGGGGTTATTTTGGCCCTAAAATCAACCTATCTACAGATATAAGCAGTTGATTTTTCAGTGCTCAGGCCTTGTTTTTGGCGTTTGTAGTGACCCATGAATGCATTTTCTGCTTTACAGGCGGTTCTATAAGTGGTATGCCTCTGAGCATGTATATTAAACGGGTACGTAAATCCAATCGCCACTCCAAAAAGGTCTACGAGTATTTGCATCTCGTCGAAAACGTTCGGACAAAGAACGGACCGAGACAGCGCTTGATCCTCAACCTCGGAACCGTCGACCTCTCACCGGAACACTATAAAGACCTGGCCAACTGCATCGAGGCCATGCTGAGCGGCCAGCAGCATCTGTTCAATGTGAATCCCCAGATCAGTAAGTTCGCACGCAAAGCCACCGATAAAATCCGCCATAAGCTGGCAACCGACCAACCTATTGAAAAGAGCGACGCACTTCCAGCCACTTACGAGCAAATC
>LR026961.1:1446334-1479213 GCA_900498135.1 uncultured Desulfatiglans sp. | reverse complement strand
CAGTTCGAAGGCTGCTACCTCCTGCGAACCGATCATACGACATGGACCGATCTCGAAATCTGGGAAACCTACGTCATGCTCACCCGGGTGGAACGCGCCTTTCGGTCAATGAAATCTGCACTCGGATTCAGGCCAAACTTCCACCAGTTGGAGCAGCGCGCTGATACACACCTGTTCATATCGGTGCTGGCCTACCACATCCTGCACGTCATTGAACACAAGTTGCGCCTGTGTGGCGACCATCGCTCATGGCTCACCGTCCGAGATATCCTCTCGACCCACCAACGCCTGACCATCGAGTTCAATGTCAAAGAACAGGATACGGTCCAGCGAAAGCATCTGCGCCTCTGTAGCAGCGCTGAACCCGAACATCAGGAAATCTATCAGCACCTGGGGCTAAAGGAGACCCCCATGCCGAGAAAAGTAGCGACCGTAAAATGAGTAGTGACCATAAAATCGGCTAACATGTTGAAATATCAGCTTTTGGTAAAAAAAATGGCAAACTTGGGTTAGCGTCTCTTCGGCCTTTTCCTTTTGCAGGTTGGCAAGGTAATCCCATTCCTTGGGCTGGGTTTTCTGAATGAACGCAATCACGTCGCCGACGAACAAACCCCGCTCGGTGTCGAAACTATCTCGTTCGCCTTTTTCATAAGCACCGGCCGTGGTCAGGTGGTGTTCTATGGCGGTTTCGAATGCGTATTCCGTGTGTTGACCCGGCATCAGGAAACCTCCTTGCGAACGTCTATTTTCCCCGTCACAGCTGCTGAGATAAGAGCTGAACGGTATTCTTTGAGAATCTGGATCGATTGTCGTACTTTATCGGCCATGTTGTTCAGCCTCTGCCACATGGAATCGAGATAGCTGACAATTCGTTTTTGTTCTTCAAAGGGGGGCACGGGAACAATCAGATTGGCATATTTTTCCGCGCTTACGTTTTGGATCGTCGCCTGAATAAACGATGACCCCAGCCATTGCCAATATTGCTGGGAATTCGTGAAGTAATTGATAAAACGCGGCATCGTTTTGGTTGGATCAAATCTTGCTCGAATGAGATAGCCGGCGTATGCGGCACGTCCCCATGACGGTTCATAGTAGAAGCTTTTTCCAACCGTGGCCCCACTACGGGCAAGTAGAAGGTCTCCTTCTTTCAACATATACGGACGTGCGACATCTTCCGGAATCGACTTGAAAGTCTCGTCACGCAACCGCCCATTTTCATCAACGTCTGTAATCCGGATGTAGCGGGGAAGTTCAGGATCATCGAGTTCCGCCGCCTCGTTAGCACCATATTTAAGCGGTTCTGAAACCACAAACTTTAGTCGCTTGACCTCCCATTGCGCCGGAATACTGCCTATCCATTCAACTCCGGAGTCCTTCATCTTGGCATCGGGGTCGAGACCCTTTGTTACTGCTTGGGTGATGAGGGCCAAACGTTTCTCCTGAAGCAACTCAATCTGCCGCTGTTTCTTCTTAATCAGCGCGTCAATTCGGGCAGTCTCGTGATCAAGAAAGGCGGCAATGGTACGCTGTTCCTTGAGCGGAGGGATCGACTGTCTAAAGTCTCTTATGAAAATTTCGGGCACACGTTTCTGACCGCCAGCACCATACATCTCCGCAGCACCAAGATGTCTGAAAGCATGACTAATGGTGACGTAAAATAGGAAGTGGCGGTCCATCGATGGGTGGGGACGCAGGACATGCAGTTCCGTCGTGCCGAATCCGATGCCGTTCATCAGCTCATGTGCAATCGCTCCCTTGCCGTTCTCAAAGCAGGGCGTGATCTTGGCAGCAAGCACATCACCGTCTCGAAAGTATGTATATCCGGTTGAAACCTCAGCGAGGGGGCGTGACTGATCGAGAGATAATCCGCCATACTCGTGGACTGATTCCATTGGCACAAAGGAGACATCGAGAGTGCCGGGCAAACCGTTGATTTCAGATCTAATGGGATTGATTTTTGCCCGATAACGAAGCCTGACTGGGTCCCAATGCGCCGGAATCTCGCCAAGCCATGACACTCCCGACGGCTTGTACGCCGGGTACGCTACTCGCTTATCTGACCGGGCGGCAGGGCTTCTCATGATCCGCCCCCTTTTCCCGGCCTGCCTTTGCGGCCTTTCTTCTTCGCCTTCGCCTGCTTTTGCTTCGGGGGCTTCTTCTTGCGCTCCTGCTCAAGGACGCGGGCGGAGGTTCGAAGGTCTTCCACGTACCGCGCCTCGGCCTCGGACTCGGCCTCCAGACGCCGGCGCTCGGTAAAGGCATCGTATTGCCCCTCCGCCCATTCGAGAGCCGCATCGCGGCTGACAGATCCGGCATTGACCAGCACCGGCAGTTCAGTGTTCCGCAGGAACTTGTCGAGAAACGCCTCCCAGTCAAGCATGCGGATATCCAGCCGCCGTTGAGCGCGGAACTCGGCCTGATCCAAGAACATCACCGTAATCCGGTTGAGCGTGTCGATCTCCTTGGCGTCAAGATAGTTTTTCGCCGTTCCCACGTCGCGCTTCAGCACCCGGCCGCCCTTCCATGTTGTCAATCCCATGTTGGCCTTGGCCGCGTCGGCACGATTGCGGACAATTTCGGCGGCCGTCATGCCGCTGGCGGCGTAGTGCATCTTGTTCTGCATGGTGGCAAAGAAAACCTGCGTTTCTTTCTCACCCTCACGGTAGTCACGGGCCAGGGCGAAGATCTCGCGAATCCGCTGGTAAACACGGGCCTCGCTGGCACGAATCTCCCGGATGCGGGCCAGCAGTTCATCGAAATAGTCCACCAGGCCCTTGCCGCCCTTAAGGCGCTCATCGTCGAGGGTGAAGCCTTTGACAATGTATTCGCGCAGCCGTGCCGTGGCCCACTGGCGGAAGCGGGTTGCGACGCCGGACTTGACCCGGTAGCCGACCGAGATGATCATGTCCAGATTGTAATAATCAAGAAGCCGCCTTACCGTACGTGAGCCCTCCTGGCGAACTGTCAAGTATTTCTTGACGGTTGCCTCCGGTGCCAGTTCGCCTTCCTCGAAAATATTTTGTATGTGAAGGCTTATGTTCTGCTTGGTGGTCCCATAAAGCTCGGCCATCAAATTCTGCGTGAGCCAGACGGTCTCGTCCTGAAGTCGCACCTCAAGGCGGGTTTCCCCGGAATCGGATTGATAAATCAGTATCTTGGAATCAACAGGAGCGGGCAGGTTATCACTCATTCCGTCAACTCCGCGAGCATATCCGCAATTTCCTTCTCGATCTTCTTGAGCTCGGTTTCGATCTCTTCCAACGGTCTCGGCGGCGTGTACTTGTAAAAATAGCGATTGAAGTTGATCTCATAACCGACCTTGGTTTTAGACTCGTCAATCCAGGCATCGGGCACGTGCGGCAAAACCTCGCGCTTCATGTACGCGTCCACGTCTTCCTTTAGCGGCACGTTCTCGTAGTCACGCAGTTCCGGGTCGGGTTCAGGATTACCCTTGGTATCAGTGCAAATTTCGGCCGTCTCGTCCCGTTCTGCCAGGGCCATGAGGACCGCCTTGAGAAGCGCGGCGGGAACCTTGATCCCGGCTTTCTTGAAGGCGGATTTTAAACGTGTTGAGAATTCATCACGATCTTTGACAATGCCGAGCGATGAGAGCGAATCAAGAGCGGCCATAATTTCCTCTTGAAGCTTACGGCCCGCTTCGATCTCTGCTTTCGCAGCCTTTGTGTCCTTGCGTTTCTTGCTGGTGGCCAGGTTTGTGAAGGCCTTGGCCTCGGCAAGCCGCGCGATACGATCTTGGTCCACGGCAAAGTTGAGTCGGAGCGGACGCTCGACCGTGATGCGGCGGTAGCCGAAGTCTTCGTTGTCGAAGACGCGGATATGCTCGCCTTCCTTGAGCGTGCCGTAGCGCCGCGTGATGTCGTCTCGTTGGTCGTCGCATACTTCGTGGCGCTTGTTTCCGAGGGACTTGCGCATCTTTTTGAAGAATCCGGTGCCGTCCACCAGTTGAATCCTGCCCCTGCGGCTTGGCTCCTTCCGGTTGGTGACGATCCAGAGATAGGTGTAGATGCCGGTGTTGTAGAAGAGTTGATCCGGCAGTGCGACGATGGCCTCCAGCCAGTCGTTTTCGATGATCCAGCGGCGAATCTCGCTCTCGCCCGATCCGGCTGCCCCGGTGAACAGCGGTGATCCGTTGAAGACTATTGCCAGGCGCGTACCGCCTTCCTTGGGGTCCTTCATCTTGCTGATCATGTGCTGCAGGAAAAGAAGCGACCCGTCGTTGATGCGCGGCAAACCTGCCCCGAAACGGCCGCCGAAGCCCTGCTCCTCATGCTCGCGCTTGATGAAGTCTGCCTCGGGCTTCCACTCCACGCCAAAGGGCGGATTGGCCAGCATGTAATCGAACCTGTGGCGGGGGAAGCGGTCGTCGGTAAAGCTGTCGCCGAAGGCAATATGCTCGATGTCCTGGCCCTTGATCATCATGTCCGATCCGCATATGGCGTAGGCTTGGGCGTTGTAGTCCTGGCCGAAGACCTCCAAGCGGGCGTCGGGATTCAGTTCCCGGACATAATCCTCGGCAACGGACAGCATGCCTCCGGTCCCACAAGCGGGGTCATAGAGAGTCTTGACAATGCCCCTGGTCGTTAGCACATCGCTGTCGGGCATGAAAATCAGATTGACCATCAGACGGATCACCTCGCGGGGTGTGAAGTGGTCGCCGGCCTCTTCATTCGACGCCTCGTTGAACCGCCTGATCAGTTCCTCGAAAATGTAGCCCATCTCAAGGTTCGAGACTTCCTGCGGGTGCAGGTTAATATCGCAAAATCGGGATACCAGAAGGTAGAGACGGTCCGCCTTGTCGAGTTTCCCGATGTGTTCCTCGAAGCCGAAGCTCTCGATGATCTCCCGGGCGCGGGTTGAAAAGCCCTTGATGTAGTTGGTGACGTTGGCGGCGATGTTGTTGGGATCGCCTTTGAGTTTCTCGAATGAATAGCGGCTTGTGTTGTAAAAGGGCACTCCCGTAACCCGGCACAGAAGAGGATCGATCTTTTTGACTTTTCCGCCGGAGAGCGTTTTCTGTTTGGCGAGCACCTTGTCCTTGGTCGGCTCCAGAACGCAGTCGAGCCGACGCAGCATCGTCATGGGGAGCATGACGTCCTTGTATTGATTCGGGCGATAGGGACCCCGCAGCAGGTCTGCCACTGACCAGATGAAATTCACTTTTCCGCTGAAATTATTCATATTCGCTCCCTAGTCCTGGCTAAGTCCCGCAGAGTCTATGAGGTCGTCCGCCAGTGCCAACTTACCCTGCTTGATCATTTTTTTGCAGAATGCACTCAACTGAGCCTTGGCAAGTTTGGACGGCAAGGATTGTCCGTTTTCCCAACGATTTACGGTTGCGTAGCTGACATTCAACCGCCTCGCCAAGTCCTCCTGGCTCAAGGCGAGCTGCTGCCGGATTTCCTTTACCAAGGTCGATAAACTTCGATCTTCATTGTCCATTCGGTGTACCTCTCGTTGTCAGACGGCAGACCTCTGGCTTCTGCTCAAATTTAATAGCGTATGTTATATCATTCGCGAGGCAGAATGCAAGGAAAATCTTTCCCGCAAATCATCTCGGTGGGAATCAAGAAGGCCATTTGCCAAGCGGCAGGAAACTCTCGTCTTTCCAAACAGTTGGCCCCACATACACCCAGGCCGGGAGCGCCATGCTGTACTCAATACATACCAGCACGAGAACGCGTTTGTAGAAGCTCGATCCGCCCGGACGGAAACCTTCCAGGCGGTCGATGGCGGGCAGGCGTGTCTCGGGATCGTCGAAGGTGAGAAGCTCCCCGTACACGCAGCCCCATTCGCCCGTTGTGGCGCTTTTCTGGGCCGGTTCGGGGTACGAGGCCAGCTGCTCGGAAAACCGCGCCGGTGTGGCCACGTCGGCCAAAGCGTCCAAGGTGCCATGGGCGAGGACATCCCTGTCCGGAACCTGCAGGACGGGGATGCCTGATTGCATTTCATAAAGGCGGCCGCGGACCACGGCTTCCCGGATATCCAGAACGCCCCGGCAGAAACGGTCATGATTCCAGAATCCGCACTTCAGGGTTCCGTAGACGAAGAGTCTCAGCATCCCCTGAGTGTTCTCCTTCAGGGGTTCATCGGGGTTCATTGCATGCTCTGTCATGGTGCCTTCCCTCTCTTTTCCTGGACGATGAACTCGAGAGACTCCCTCGAGAACTCGGTCAGAACCTCGTGCCTGAACACAATCATGCTCATGGATGGAACAGACAGCTCCCACCAGCCCCGCTCTTCGGCCAGGACCGCATCCAGAAAGGCCGGATCGGAGGCGTAGAGCACCGCCCGATGCTTTCGGTGGATGCGAAGCTCGAGCGGTTTGTTTCCCTTGAGCACGAGGATGGTTTCAGGATCGAGCCGGGATGCGAGCACCGCTGTCATCTGGCCCCGGCAGCGCCGAAGCCTTTCTTTGAACCACTCGACATCCATCCGGCCGCTCCGTGCGGCCCTGGCCGCCAGGCGGAAGAGCAGCTCGCTGTCCACTTCGGCGAAGCGCTTCAGTTTGAAACGGCGAAACAGGTAATCGGCGTTGTAGATGGTGCCGTTGTGGGTGCCGATGACATCCCCGGCCCGGATCGGGTGGTTGTTGCGATTGACCCGTTCATCCCCGCGGGTCCGCCAGCGCGTGTGGCCGAGCAGAACCGTTGTACGGTTATCGATGCCGGCCACGACCTCGTGGAATGCCTTGTCGATGACGAACTGTCCGGCGGAGACCGGTCTTTTGAAGAGGCGATGCTCGCCGTCACGATTGAGCCAGGCCACCCCGGTTGCGTGGGGACCCCGGCTTTCGCTCAAGACCAGCAGCCGGGTCAACAGCCAGGCGAGATGCTCCCGTTCCTCGGCTCGTCGCCGTTTCTTGCCTAATATGACGCCCGCCAGCCCGCACATCAGGACTTCCCTCCGTCCGGTTCCACCACGAAGCCCCGGAAGACGCCCTCGGCGTATTCCTTGGGGTGGGCTTCGATCCATCCCGCGGCTTCGCTGAGGTCGAGTTCCCGGGCGATCCGGACGACCTCGGGCCGGTCGAGCATGTTGGTGAGTCCCGAGAGTCGCACCGCGTCGATGCCCTGCCAGACGAGGGCGGGGACGGGTATCGGCATGGGCGCGTCACCTTCGAGGACTTCCGCCAGGCCGTGATCGATCAAGGCAGCGAGGAGGGAGTCGGCCTTCTCCTCGGGGCTGTCGCCTTTGACCATCAGATCGATGCCCGCGAGCATCTTGGCGTTGCGCAGGAGCATGTCGATGTAGTCCTCGAAACTCCCCTGGTCGGAAAACAGGGCCGCCCCCTTCATGGCCCGGACGATTTCAAGGGAGGTCTTCCCGGTGAACACCTCGCCATCGCCCTCAAGGGGTTTTCCGGCGAGGTCGGTGTTCTTGATCAGCACTCTCACGGCGCACCTCCTTCATCCGTCTCGGCGGTGCCGTTCCCTGAAAACGCCGGAGGCCGGGTTTGCGGTCCGGCCTCCGTGGGGACATCCGCCTCGACGGCGGTTTGTGTCTTTGGTTTCGGTCTGCCTCGCTTGAACGCCGAGTCCCCCGGAAGCGCCGCGAGCAGGTGTTTGCGCGCGGTTTTGAACTCATCGCCGATGAGTCCCAGGTGGAGCAGAAAGACTCGGAAGTCGTAGCGGGCGCTCTGAGGATCGAACCTGCGCTTGCGGCTGGAAGCGGCCCGCCCGTTCAGGGCTTTGGCGGCCACGGCCAGGACCAGCTGGATATAGGCCCGCACCTTACCGGCGTGAAGCGTTCCCTCGAACCAGCGGAACTCGACCGTGCCCCGGTACCAGACGTTGTGCAGGTTCACCCCGTGATAGCGGGATGAGTCGAAATGCTGGGGCCGCCTGTTGTGATAACCGTACCAGATGCGGTTGAGCTGCTCCTTGGTCTTGGGCCGTCGGCGTTCGATCTTTCTGATCAGGTCCTCGCTCACCGGTTTGCTGTAGTTCCGCTGCCGGGTCTCGTTGACGCCCAGGGCGTTGAGGATGAGCGGCTCCTGCTTGTAGATGATCTTGGCCAGATTGCCCAGGGTGCGGCCGTCGAATGCGGTGGCGTCCACATGAATATGGATGCCGCATCGCTGGTCGATTTTGGCCCCGCAGCGGCGCACCGCCCGGATCACTTCCTGAAGGGTCGGGATGTCGGTGTAGGCGAGTACCGGGCTTACCACCTCGGCCCGCAGGTGGCCGGGAACATTGATGAGCGATCCGTCGGCGACGACCTTCCAGGTCCGGCCCTGTTCATCGGTGATCTCCCAGGGGTCGAAACCGGCCGGGCTCCCGACATGGCGGACCTCGCCGCCCACCACCGACTGGACGGCGCGGGCCACACGCTCGCGTGTCCGTTTGACCGTCTCGATCTCGATTCCGAAGTTGATTTGGCGTAAGTCCATGGTTTCTCCTTGCTGTTCGTAAGCCCTTGTATCGCAATGGTTTCTGCGTTGTGTTCACACACATACAGGCTTCTTTTCGAACAGAAAGCAAGGCGAATTCGACGGACATGCCGAAGATAAGTCATTGATATTCAATGAGTTATGTACATGGAGCCGTAACCGGCGGAAACGTCGGGATTTATGGGCTTCCCCGCAAAACGGTGTGGTTGGGATCACTTCGAAAAAAGAACACCGATCAGCTCTTCTTCCACTCGGTTCCGGTGTGTTTTTCCCACTTTCCGCCGCCGGCGAGATCGGTATTGAACCATTCGTCGCCCACGGATGGGATTGGGATGGCCGCATCGCGTTCGGCCTCGGTGCCGACCCCGCGATGGATGGCTTCCCGCGCGGTGAGCCCCTGTCCGAGCCGGTCCGATCCTATTATGTCCCGCCAACCGAGAATCGGCGCGCGGAGTCGGGATACGAAGGTCCGGTAGGAATCCGCGTCCTTGGCTGCCCGGTAAAGAAGGAAGGAGCCGTCGGCGTCGGTGACAAGGCAGGGCGTATAGCAACGCTCGAGGAACGGCCCCTGGCCGGCCTGAAACACGGGATTGAAGGCGGCCTTGGTCCAATGGATGCGGTCCCAGGACCAGGCATACCCGATCCCCGCGTTTCCGGCCTCCCCGCCGGAATAGAGCATCCACCAGCAGCCGTCGGCCAGACGCTCCACGTGGCAGGAGGAAACATAGCCGTTCGCTCCCTCCCAATCCTGAGCATCGATCAGGCCGGAGAGGATCGGCGCGTTTCCATACAGTCGCCAGTCCAACCCGTCGTCCGAGTAACCCAGACCGAGACTGTCGTTGCCGCCGGTCGAGGCGATGAAGAGCATGGCGTAGCGCCAGGTGAAAGGTTTGCCGTGGGCGGAGGACGGCTCCGGGTTGTACCAGAGGAACGACGGCCCGTAATGGCCGCGGTTCCAGACCTGGACGCTTCCCTCTGTGACCAGGTCGCCGGCGCACGGGGTGTCGCCCGTAAACGCAGCGGGATCGACCGACGGATCGCAGACCGCGGTGCGCATACCGGCCATGGCATAGGGCTGGTTCTGGACGTTCGGGTCCCAGTAGAAAATGCGCAGACGATCCGGAGTTTTCAGGGTGCAGACGACATGGTAACCGCCCGCCGCGATGCCCGTGACCTCTTTTTCGTTGTCCCAGTTGGTCCCGTCATCGGAGAACGCGCAGCTCATGCCGTCGCCGTCGCCATAATAGGCGATGAAATCCCGAAGGGCGGTCCCGTCGTGAAAACCGCCGTGAGCCCGAAGGACGCGGCCGTAATAGGCTCTGTCCGCAGCCACGGGCAGCACCTGGGGATAGTGATGCTCGAAGATGACCGGGGGCAGACCTTCGGGCGCTTCCGCGCCGGATGGCACGAGCAAAAGCCCGAGATCGACGGCCCGGACCAGGTCCTCGGTCATCGCGGGAAGTGTGGTCGTTTTTCCCGGTCCGAGCGTGCCCGGCAGGCCGGGGAGTTCCAGTATGGTGTCTGTATTGCTCTGGATGATGATATTCATGATTCAATCCTCTCTTCGTGATTCACCCCGGCGGCGATCATCTTCTCGTTGATGCGCCGGGCTTCGGCTTCTTCTCTGTGTATGCGCGCCATGACCTTGGAGAAGGCCTCCGCCTCGCTGAGCGGCAACCCGAGTTCCTCCTCGATCCGTTTCAGCCTGGCGTCCAGATTTTCGAGCATGCGCAGGGTGTGATCACGCAGCACGCCCTCGCGTTTTTCCTGCGGGGAGGGAATGAACTCGGTCAATCCGCCTTGCTGTCGAACGATCATCGCCATACCTCCATCAACTCAGCGTCGCGCCGAGGGTGTGAATGCGCGGGTAGACCAGATTGTTGCCGGTCATCTCCGCCTTGTAGCGAACCTTGGTGCCGCTTGGATCGGCGAAGGTCCGGGTGAGGGTGTACTCGGTCCATTCCTGATCGATCTCGCGCGTCGTTGCGATGGACATGGGCTCCCAGGTCGCGCCGCCGTCGTTGGAGGCGAACCAGTTCAGCGAAGTGCCGCTGGGGATGTTCATCTGCGTGTAGACCTTGGTGGAGGAGACACCTTGGGTGAGTTCGTTCTCACGGTTCAAATACGCGCCCGTCGGGTCGTTGAGATAACCGATGAGGTTGACGTCCTTGTAG
This sequence comes from uncultured Desulfatiglans sp., assembly GCA_900498135.1. NCBI lineage: Bacteria > Pseudomonadati > Thermodesulfobacteriota > Desulfobacteria > Desulfatiglandales > Desulfatiglandaceae > Desulfatiglans > uncultured Desulfatiglans sp. The sequence goes on along the minus strand of LR026961.1, from coordinate 1,468,629 downwards.
TTCAGCACAGGGGAGTCGTTGGGAGCGTTGGAGGAGAGGATCGCTCTCACAAGCACCTGCGCCGCGAGGTTGGGTAGCCGCTCCTCTTCCGCCGGCACGATGGCGTCCCAGGTGGCACCAAAGTCGGTGGAATACTCCCAGACGATGCCGGCCCCCTCCGGGATGGAGGAATACTCGTCGAGGTTCAACTCGCTGAACTGCGCGCCGCTGATGGGCAGGAAACGCACTTCACCGCTCGGCTGGAACTCGTAGCCGTAAATCTTGACCGTAAGATCGGAACCGTTGAGCGGCGTCCAGGTCTCGGCGTTGGAGCTTTCCAGCAAGACGCCTTCGGCATAGCTCTGGCGGGTGATGACGCCGTTCTGTCCCATTTGGCCCAAGGTGGCGATGCGCACCCGGTAATTGGTGCTGTTGGTCAGCAGCACGACGGCGTAGCTGGTGTTCGCCTCCGCGTAGAAGGGATCGTCGAAGGTGATCTTGGTCTCCGTGCCCAGGTTGATTTCGGCCGGGGAGATGACCTTTTCGGCCAACACGACCTCGTTGGGCAGACCGGTGGTCACGCCGCGGATCTGGACGGTGACCGGTATGGACGCGTCCTTTTGGGTGAACTGCACACCCACCGCGAAGATGACGCGGTTCTGCGTGAAACTGAAGGTCTGCGCCAGGGGATCGCGCCGCCGGGTTCGCCAGCGCCAGCGCCAGACGGTGCGGACCACCGGCACGCGGATGATGCGCGGCGGCACCTGCTGGACGATGGTCTGCCGTTGGACGATTGTGCGGTTCACCACGATGCGCTGGATGCGGGTGATCACCAGCGGATCGTTGACCTGCAGATTGGTCTGCGCCGAATACGTGCCGTCGTTGACTTCGACGATGCGGTTCCCGTTGCGGACATTCGAGGGAATGGTGAAGGAGGCGATCACCCGTCCGGCTGCATCGGCATTGATGTTGGAGGCGACCACCTGTCCGTCACAACGCGCGGTGACTCCGGTCGCGCTGGGCGTGAAATTGGAGCCCACCACCGCGATGCCGGTCTGTCCCCGCCGGCCGATATTCGGTGTGATCTCAACCGCCGCCTCCGGCTTCTCGAACACCGCGTACGGATTGATGTTCTTGTCTTCGGACCAGTCGGCCTGTTCGACCAGGACCTGTTCCGTTCCGGGAAGCAGCACGAGGCTTCCCTTGAACAGCGCGTCGCTTGCGGCCTGGTCCACCTCGAGCACCTGGGGTGAAGCGGTCCGGTCCGGTGCCACGAACTGTTGAACGCCGTCGATGCGGGCGCTCCATTCGCTATGGTAAATATCCGATTGGGCGTCATTGGAAAAGTCGTCGGAGTAGATGCCTTTCTTGGTTTGTGCGTCCCGGTTCTGAAGTTCGTTGTTCATCTGGAACTGGGCGTCGTTGTATTTGAGGTCCTCCACATCCTTGATGATCTCGTGGATCTGATCCATGGTGATGCGGGTCAGGCCGAAGTTGAGCACGGTCATCGCCGTCGAGTCGGGCGGGCAGTCAACGCTGCAAAGTCCCAGCGTTCCCTCGGGCACGACCGGCAGCTTGGGAAAGTCGGCGGGTGCGCCTTCCAACCGTTTGATTTCGCCGGTGGTGGCATAGATGATGTCCTTGCGGCCCAGGAAATAGTCGTAATCGACGCTGCAGTTCGAGCCGTCCACCGGATCGTCGCCCAGCCCGGTCCGGCCGAAATTGATGAGGCTAAGACCCGCGGGCAGGATTTGGGCCGCCGACATGGTCAGTCCGCTGGTGTTGGACGCGGGTGGATTGCCGCCTGCGATCTCGTCCACGCCGTCATCCATATAAGTGGGGACGCCCGCCGCGACCTCCTTGAGCCGTTGAAAATCAGCGCGACCGGTGTTCTGCGTGCCGCGGTAGATGCGGTATCCCGTAGCTCCGTTCACGGGGAGCCATGTGATCTTGCTGATCTCTCCCGCCAAGGTGTCTCTGGAGATCACCTCCGCCGAGTCGTATTCGGTCTCCCCGGAGGCGCTCAGCGCCGTGACCAGGTAGAAATATTCCCCGGCCGCCGGATGACCGGACTCGCCGAACCAGCCCCCGTCCACATAGTCCGTCCCCTTGATCATCTGCTTGGTGTAGGTCCAGCGGACGGTGTAGGTGGTGCCGATGGCCGGCTCGTTGCCCGACCCGAGCCAGTCCACGTAGTTTCCGGACTGCTGCCAGTCCACACCCTCCTGAAAAACGGTCGCTCCCTGGCTCACCTCGAGGATGTCCACGACCGGATTGGGCGTCAGCAGGTCCTCGCCGCCCCCCACCGAACCGCGGGTGATATTCGAAACGATCTCGACGATGGCCTCGACCTGGGTGGTTTCCTTGAGGGGAGTGCTGTTGAGCGCATAGCGCCGGGTGCCGATTACGTAGGTCTTCTGCTCGCCGCGCACCGATTTGGTGGCGACCGACTTGGGAACCATCGTTGTCGTGGGCAGATCTTTCTGCAGGCGGAAGCCCTGGATGTAGGAGCGCCCGGCGTTGGTGATCACCTCGACGTTGTCCCCATCGTTGTCGCCGATGAAGCTGTCGAGTCCCTTGACTAGGTAGCTGCCGGCTTGGTCGAAGGTCCGCTCGGCCAGGTTTTGAAGCAATGAGTTCAAGCCCTCGGCCGCGGCGAAGGCGAGCTGGTCCTCCGTGATGGAGGACACCGTGATGCGGCTGCCGGGCAGCGTTCCCAACAGGTCACGCAGAAAGAGGTTGGATTTCTCCTGGACCGTGGCGGTCACATCGCCGGTTTCGCGGTCGAACTTGTAGACCGGGACGACCTTCCGCTCGGTCACGTTGTTGGGCAGCGTCTCGCCGCTGGTGTCGTGGTCCTTGAGTGTCAGGACCCACTTCTCCCGTTCGGCGGTGGGCTCGCCCGTGGCCGGGTTGATGAGCGCGGCGTCCTGGTTGTAGCCGTAGTTGTATTTGAGCAGCTCGACGTAGACGTAATCAGCGCCCGAGGTCTTGGCGGGATCGTAGGTCAACACCGCACCGGGGACCTTTTCGATGTATCCTTCGACGCAGACGAAACCCTCGGCCACGGTCAGCACGTTGTCGGTGACCGTGACTCCGAGTCCGCTGATCACCGCGCCCTCCTTGAAGAGCATGTCGGCGATCTTCTTCCGCTCGTGGTTGATGATGTCCTGCTGCTCGTTCAACTCCGAGTCGAGCAGGTCGCGGTCCTGATGGTAGCGGACGCGCTTGTAGTTTTTTACCGGATCGAATGTTTCGCGCGAGATGGACATGGTCGCTCCTCCTATATCTTGATGACCCCGACGAGCTCCACCCGCGTATCAGAGGTCTTGTTGAAGTCGGGGATGTTTTTCACTTCGTACAGGTATCCGGGCGTCAGCACTTCGCCGGTCGGATTGGTGTCCGGGTGGTAGACGCCGCCCCCCGCATAATCGGACTGGAGACCGTTGATGTACGCCACATCCCCGCCGAAGAACCCGTATTCCCGGATGGTGATGCCGTTGGCCTCGTTCTCCTCGAAGCGGAAGAAGACGCCTATGGTCTGGGTCTCCTCGCCGGTTTCGATGTAATGGATGCCGTTGACGATGAGCGTCCCTTCCGGGTCCTCCTTGAGAAAGGTGCGCTTGTAATGCTTCTTTCTGGCCCTTTCATTCTTGAGCGCGGTCTGGTCGATCTCCGGTGCGGGCGGGTTCAACGGGTCGGTGAACGTGGCGTCCCCGTCGCCGATGGCGCAGTGGGTGATGCCCTCGATGGGATCGCCCATGAGCAGCCTCGCAGTGAGGATGCGGCCGGTTTTGACTATGAGTCCCAATGACATGTGATTTCCTCCTTTAGGTCTGTATCTCGTGGCTCTCGTTGATGAGCACGGCGAAAATCGTTTGCCGCACCGCCGCCTGCCGTTCCTCCGTGTGAATCACCAGTTGGCTGCAGTCAGATGACGAATCGAGCTTCACAAAAACCGCCTGCCGGGTGTCGCCTCGGCTCGAAAGCGGCCGGGCGATCCGCACTGCGAGGTCTGCGTCGATCCGGTCGAGGCGGATGATCAACTGCCCGGCGTCGGAAAACCTGTCGATCAAACGAGCAATCCAGAGGCGGGAATCCCCTTCCAGGAAGACAGGAGCGACCACACGCAGAGCGGCGTCCATGTTTCGCCGGACCGTCCGGGTATCGCTCACCGCCCCGACGGCTTCAAACACGTTCGCTGCCGCGGCCGGTGCCTGGGCGCGGAAGTTCGGAATCACCCGCCCGGGTCGCGGGAGGATGCTCATGCGGTTGCCGTTAACGGTCGCCACGTCTTAGTCTCCCGTTGATGCGATGCGCCCGGCCTACGCTCCTGAATACCCTGTACCGCGGTGACACCCGTCCGGCGCTTTTCGTGATTCCCTTCTTGTTTCCTGGTTTCACCGCCACCGCGTCACTCCTTCACCGCGCACCAGCCCGGACCCAAAAGGTTGAATATCTTGTAAGTGGCGCTGCCCAGATCGAGAACGTCCTCGGAATCGGCCGCACCGCTGCCGATGGCGTAGATCTCGATCAACTCACCCCGCAGTTCCTTGTAGGCGCTCGACGTGTGGGCCACGAGCCACGGGAACATGGTGACCAGGCCATAGCGCTGGTCGGGATTGGCCGCAGTGTGGAAGTTGCCGTGAGCCGCCGCGCAGGAGCCGCTTTGACCGGACGCACTGGCCCAGCCGTCGAACTTGTTCAGCGCATAGAAATTCCCGGGCATCTGATTGCGGCCGATGATGACTGGTTGCGGGTCCTCGCCGATCTTGGCCCCTGCTGCATATCCGTTAACGAGGTTTGCAAGGGTCACGGTGTTCGGCGTGGACACCGTGTCGACAGCGGCTACCTGGACCCGTTCGATTTCTGCATCGTCCTTGATCAGGTAGTGGGAACCGACCGAGAATATAGAGGCGTCATTGACCTGCACGACCACGTCGCCGCCCGGTGCCGCAGCCGCCTGCGTGACCGCCACGGCCCCGGACCAGAAGCGTTTGATCAACCCGCTGTAGTGGCCGTAATAGGTCGCGACCACCTTGGTGACGATGAAAACGTGATCCAGATCGGCGAAAAGCCAGAACAGAAACGGCGATGCATCCACTGTGCCGATGTACGTGTAGCTGTTGTGATACGCTTCTTTCACCCCGGCATGGGCGGCGGCGTCCCAGTACATGCTGCCGCGCACGGCGATACGGTTTGTGTTCGAATCGTCGATGAACTGCAGATAGATGTCCTCGGCCCCGGACTCGCCGGCGGACTTCAGGACGTAGTAGGGATCGGGCTGCGCCGACCCGTCATCGTGTAGGGTCCAGCCGGCGACGGTGGTCAGGAAATCCTTCAACTTCACGAGGAAGTCCGCCGAGTTATCGGCCGTTCCGGTTGTGCTGTGATAGGCCATCTATTCCTCCTACAGGATCGGGTTTTCCGTTCCGGTGATCCGCAGCTTCAAGTCCGTCTTGTTCTGGACCGCCGTTCCCGGCGGCACGGCGCAGCGCCTCCAGAAGGAGACGGTGACGTCGTGGGATTTGTCGCCCAGGTTGAGCGGATTTCCGGGAACCGCCCCGTCCAGATCGATCTGGTTCAGCGCCAGCGAATACCAGCCGGATTCGTCCCCGCCCGCGGTGTCGACCGGTTCGACCACAAGGCCGGTGTAGTCATATCCCGAGTAAATCGAAGCGCCCGCGGCGTGCGAGGCGGGTGTCGTTCCCCCGTAGCCGCGCTCCACACCCAGAGTAGTGGTTCCTCCGCCGCTCTGGATGCGCATCTGTTCCGAGTCGATGATGATGACCTCGCTGTCGGTGAAGCGAGGTTCGGCCAATTGCAGCGAGGTTTCGCCCGACGCCAGGGGCGAAGCGAGAACAGTCTGTTCGTTCGCCAGGAAGAGTTCCTTGTCCTTCGCCTCTCCATCGGTCCCGTTGTAGGTGTCGTCGTCCGGGTTCGTGAAGTCGCCTTCGGATATCTGCTGCGTCAACGCGCCGTCTTCAAACAAGTGGATCGCCATTCATTCCTCCTATGCCGCCGGCCATTGGGTGACCGTGTATCGATTGGCCGCCGCTTCGAAACCGGCCTGCGCTTCCGCGTGGTCGTCCTTCTGACGGAAACGCCAGCGCAGCGACGGCTTGGAGATGCGGAAACCGGCGGCGTTGAGCGGCATGAGTCCCAACCGCATGGGCCGGGTCCGGTCCACGGACAGCCGCAGTCCAGTGTGGTTGAGCCTGCGGTTGCCCAGCACCAGTGTCTCGACCCGTCGACGGCGGGGGATACCGGTGTCCACGTCCAGTTCGAAAGACGCCCGGGCTTCAGTCACATAGGCATCGGTGAGTTCCGTTCCGTTCAGGGTGCGCCCGTTCAGCGAAAAGCCCGGTCTACGAGCGCGCCAGCGGTCGACGATGTCCCAAGCCGCGCTGACCTCGGACCACTGAGCGTCCGCGTAGGCTGTGATGAACAGATGCCTTCCCACAGCGGCACCGGAGACCTTGTCCCGGCGGCCGATCCTGGAATGTCCGATACGGAACCAGTGCGACAGGCGGGAACGTCTGCCGTAGCGGTGGGTGCAGCGGTCGCCGGTGATTTCGGAAGCCGGTTGATCGGCCTCGGACAACAGGTCCTTCTGCCTGAATTTGACCCTGCAGGCGGTCGCGGAACGGTTGAGACGGGAACGGTTCAGGTCTTGGCCGGCGAGTCTGATGAAGGCGTCTACCGGAGGTTTCGACGGTTTGGTGTCGATCTCGCAACAGAACGCGGCCCGGCGTTCGCTGACCCACAGATTGGGCAGCCGCTCATCATTGAGGTTTCCAACATTCAGCCGGAATCGAGGCGCACGTCCGTGCCAGCGGGAAATGCATACCGCGGCATGTTCCACGTCCTGCATCAGCGTGGTGCCGTCTGTAATCCGCCACCAGCCCCAGGTCTTGTTCTTGCGTGTCAGGTGATAATCGGTGTTCAGGGCGTTGTGGCTGAGCACGAATGTCTCGTGCAGGTGCCCGAGGCAGACCCGCTCCACCACTTTCTTGATGACCGCCTGGAAATCCGATTCCATGGACAGCAGCGTGTAGAGCCACTGCAGGAAGAACACCCGCGTGCCCGCGGGATGATGGAAGGGCAGCGCGTCCCGGACTCCCTGGACGAGGTTGTCGCTGTCGATACGGTAGACGCCCAGGCTGTAGATTAAGCCGGGCAGCTTTGCCCGCCCCACAATAGACCTGCGGTTGAGGCGCAGCGCCTTGCGGAAGGTCTCGTCGATCCGCCCCTGCCACCCCAGGTCGGTAAGCGAGCGTCCGATGGCCGGGATGGTCGCCTTGCGCCGGTAGATTTCTACGGCCTCGCGGATCAGCCATCGTTGCCTCGCTGCGTCGGAAAGCGGGTCGAAACGATGCCCCACGATCTCACCGAGGAAGGGAAGAAACCGGTCTTCGCACCGGTCGATATCGAAAATTTCGGGGAACCGGTCGGCCAGGAGCTTGAGATCGTCCAGACTCGCGGCCGGAACCTTGAGGAAGGTCTCCAAGTCCCCGGTCTCGTCACGCTCCCGATAGAGGGGCGGAAGAAGATCGATGAGTTTCTTCTCGAAATAGGACGACATCAGGATGCCCTCCTGACGTCGAGGTTCAACTGGCCCAGGACGGCGATCTCACCGGGCCTGATATCGATGTCCTGCTGCGGGGCGTACATCTGCACGTGGCTTACGCCCCGCACGCCGTCGAGCACGGCCACCAGGTCCGAGAAGTGAACCGGAACACCGAAAGCCATGCGCTCGAAGGCGAAAAGCTCATCAAGGGCCTGCTCGGTCCGGCTTCGGATAAGGTCGAGGTCTTCGCCCACATAGGCGTATACCTCGGCATCCACGTTCACGGGATGATAGACCGCATCGAAGAGATTGATCTCGATGGTGATGACCTTGCGCGATTCAAGGAAGGCGGAAAGGTCCTGCTTGAGCAGCGCCGAGGGCGGGCCGCCTCCGTCGGGGGCGACCGCCAGATTGACCTGGTAGTAGCGGATGTTCTTGCAGTCATTGACGTCGAGGACCTGGGCCTTGGCCACGCCGGGAAAACCCTCGGCCAACGCATGGTAGTCGTCCTTGGTGACGGCCTTCCACAGGGACCGGACTTCGGCCGGAGCCTGCTTGCGGGCGTGTTCCAGAGATTCCCTGTCCGCGCCGCCGGTCGCAGGGACCGGGTTGGTGACGGTCAAGGCGACCTGTTCGCTTCCCTGGTAGACAGGGCTCAGCAGCTCCGAGACCAGGTCCGATCCGAGGTTCCCCCCGGCACCCAGGGTTTCGAGGTATTCGACGCTGATTTCGGAACCGGCTGGAGGCACTCCGCCGCGCAACCCGTCGCCGAAGAAGATGCGGACATGGTCGAGTCCGTCGGTGTCGGTCTGGAAATGTCGAGCGTCGCTGTCGCTCTCCTGGAAGTGAAGAACCTCCGTCCATTCTCCGTCCTGGATGGTGATCCGGATGGTTCCATGGGCGACCGCCGTTCCCGATAGGAGAAACGACTGGTTCGGTTCGCCCGTGGCCGTGAAGGTCTCGGTCCTGCTTTCGCCCTGACGCGCGCCCGTCTCGACGCTTGTCTGTCCCCTTGGGATCGTCGCGTCCGCCGCCGTTTCGAATACGATGTCGCCTTCTTCCAGGCGGGCTTTGCACGCCGTTCCTTTTGGAATGATCAGATCCGCGTCGAGGGGCGCGGCCAGGGAGAAACGCAGGGAGGTTGATGCGGCAACCGGACCGTCGAGCCGGTAGCTGACCAGCTTGCAGAGATTGATGACGTTCTGTCGTTGACGGGAGGTGGGCAGGAAAGCCTCGGCCGCCTGCGCATCGAGGTAGTAGGCGAGCATATCGCCCACTCCGCAGAAAAGCTCCAGCAGGACCACACCGAGGTCGGATGCGTTGAAATCCGTCCAGCGGTCGGTCAACTGCGGCACCCGCGCCAGCAACTCCCGACGCAGGGACTCGTAATCCTTGTTGGTATAGTCGATGCTTGCTCTGCCCATTTCCGGTCATCCGTCGTTTTTCGGTAACAGGGGCCGTCCCGGACAGCCGGGTGGACCCGCTTGTTACTTACCGACGGAGGCGCGGAACTGTCGGGGCTGGGATACCTGGCGGGGCTCGCGGTAAAAGGGGTAGACCAGATTTCCTTCCACCTGGCTCTGAATGACCCGGTACGAGATACGAACCGGCAGGAGATTGCGGTCGATGTTCTGCGGCGAGTCGTCAAAGGAGACGCCGGTGATGACGACCCGCTTTTCCCACCGCTTGACCGCGTCGATCACATAATGGCGGATCAGCCCTTTCAACACCTCGTCGTTGGCTTCGAATACCAGGTCTTTGAGGCGGGAGCCGAATTCCGGGCGCATGAAGCGTTCGCCCGGCCGGGTGCCGAGAATCTGGATGATGCTTTCGTGAATGTGTTCGTGTTCCCTGGATGTGGCCGAGGAGATCTGGGCTCCGCCCGAGCGTCGCTGGAAACGAAAAGGGAATTTCAGACCTTTGCCGAGAAAGTCCAGACTCATCAGTCGCACTCCTCGCAGATGATCGTGGACTGATCGTCTTGGTCATCCTCCCCGCCTGCATCAATGCCATCCGGAAAGCGGATGACAAGGTCGAGACCGTTCTCCATGGACAAATGGATCGTTCCGTCCGCCTCGATGATCCCCTTATGACCGCTCTCCTGCGTCGAGAACCCCTTGGCTCCTCCGGGGACCAGACGTACCGTCACCTTTTCTCCGATACCTTCAATGCGGATGATGCTCAGGACATCCACGGTGCCGACCGGGTTACCGATCAAGACCGTCCGATCCCCGTGGGAGACATCCAGGCGGTAACCATCCGGCAGCTCGACCCGATAGCTGTCTTCCGACGTTTGCACTGGATCGATATCCAGCGGCAATCCTTCAATACCAGCGGCCTCGTGGGTGACACGGACCGCTTCCGGCTTCAAGGTCAATCCCCTGCTGTCCGGCAGGGTTACAATGCCGCCTTTGGCGGGCTCCAGTTCAGTGGCTGTGCCGTCGGTGCCGATTGCGGTGAGTGCCCCTGCCGGACTCACGCGAACCATTATGCCGTCGGCAAGGGTGAACAGTCTGCCGCCGTCCGGAAGTTCGCGCACCGACGTGCCGGCCGGCATGGTCAGGAAGGGATGATAGTCCGGCGGTTGCGGTTGATCCACGTTCTGCATGTATTGTTGGGCGCTCTCCGCATGGGCTTCCAGTACCGTTTGCGCCTCGGCGCGCAAGGCTTCGGATGCCTGGTGGCTCTGCAGAAGGATGTCCTTGATCTCAAATAGATTGTCTTTGATTTGCAGGAGAAAGGGCTCTTCTTCGTCGCCGGTCACACCGAGGCCGAAGGCCAATAGCCGCACCAGCGTCATGATTTCATAGTGGGAAAGCGACGAGCTGGTCTGTTCTATGATCGGTCCGCCTTCCTCGCCGTATCCGTATCCATCGCCGTACCCGTCGCCATAACCAAAACCTTCTTCATCCCGCAGGGCCATTCCACCTGTCTCCTTTATGACGGCACACCATAGCCACCGCCGTATTCCTCGATCACTTCGACCTCCACATAACGAACGCTGTCCCGCGAGGGGGAGTCGTAAACCATGATGATCGTCGCACCCGTCCGCCAACCGAGCCGGACGCGGCCTTCCCAATCGACCCAAGCGATGCTGGAATCGACGGTCTCATACTGCAACTCGCCCCTTGGCATGCCCCGAATCGAAAGCGGAACCGACATGGACCACCAGCTGCGCGTAACCTTGATTTTCTTGGGAAACACATCCCAGTAATGAAACCCCAAATCTTCGTAATCCATCCGTCGATCCTCAGTTGTCCGTGGTGTCCAGGCTGCCGGTCACGATGACCGCGCCGCAAGCGGTGATGTCGCCGACCCGCGCGTCGGGCATGCCCTCGGTGGTCGTGTCGAGACTGCCGGTGACGATGGGCGTGACGCCGTGGCCCGGTATAGGACAGGCGTGCAGATCACCCAGTCGTGCGGCGGGCATCCCGTTGACCACGGTTCTCATCGCGCCGGTGATGATCACGCCGCCGTGGCTTGAAATATCGCCGAGTCTGGCTTGCGGTCTGGCCATGATCACTTCCCCGTCAACACGCGGATCAAAAAGCCGACCACGCCGCCGACGGCTCCGCTGATGGCGAGTACCAGGCCGACCACCTTCCACATGGTCTCGACGCCCATCTTCTGATTCAGACCAGTCTGCAGATTTTTGATGTCGTCGCTGTGACGCCGCAGGTCACTCTGGATGTTGCGCACCACGAGATCGACGTTTTCCTTGTCCGATTTCTTCTCGATCTCACGTTCGATCTTCTCCAGCCGCGCCTGAATTTCCCGTCGGTGGTCCTCCAGGATGGCTCTGAACTCGGCTCGCCACGCGTCGAAGGTGCGCGCCAGGAGGCGCTCGCTCTGCTCCCAGTTGCACGGCACTTGGCCATGATCGTGTTCACTCATCGAGGTTTCTCCCTCTCAAGGAAAAGCGTTCTCGAATCTGAAGGTCGACCTCGAAGCGGGCAGCCAGCCCTCTGCGCTTCAACGCATTGGAAATTGCTTCCCGAGACCAGTGGACCTGTTCCAGACGCATCTCATGGGAAATGGACCGAGGGTGAACCCGGTATTGGTAGAGCGGTTTTTGAATATGGTGGATTTCCGTGATCTCCGACAGGCGCAGGCACAGGTCGTAGTCTTCGGCGCACCTGAAATCCTCATTGATGCCGCCGACCTGTTCCAAAACGGAGCGGCGCATGAGGCGGAAGTGGAAAGTCATGAAATCGAGAAGCAGCCGGTCTTTGCTGTAGGGAATGCGGCACCGTCGCCCGCGCCCCTTGATTCGTCCGGCGGCGTCAATGAGCTGGTAATCGGTATAGACCATTCCCACCGAAGGATGCTCGTCCAGGACCGCGACCGTTTCTTCCAATGCCGTGGGAGACAAGAGGTCGTCGCTGTCCACCCAACACAGGTAAGCGCCGAAGGTATCGGCCACAGCGGCCTTCAAGGATTTGACAGCCCCCCGATGCTCGCATGCTGCGACACGGATGCGCCTGTCTTTTTTGGCGTATTCAATGGCGATCCGGGCGGTCCTGTCGGTCGAACCGTCGTCCCAGATCAGCAGATCGAAATCCGTATAGGTCTGGGCAAGCACGCTTTCGATGGCCGGACCGATATATCGCTCCCGGTTGTGTCCCCTGATGATCACCGACACGGTTGGATATGTTTGCGTTTCCTTCATGTGTTGATCAGCACCTTATTGCTGGAGCGGACGATAATGTTGCCCATGACCCCGTCCATGAGAATGACGCTCCCCGACTTGTCCGTGGCCTGGATGCGTTCCTGGCCGGCTGCGGCGTTCATGACGATGACCTGGCCGGCCTTGTCCGTGAGGCGGATCATCTCGGCCCCGGCGGTGGAGTCGATGAGGATTTCCTGCGTACCGCAGAGTCCCCAAACGTGGACCTTTTCCCGTCCCTTGGTGGTGTCGATCAGAATCTTCTGCCAGCGGGCGCGGGTCTTGTCGCAGGATTGGATGTGGATTTTCTCCTTGTCCTTCCAGGCCTCCCACCTCATAAACTGCCGGCACAAGTCGGTGATCTCGATCCTGGCGCGTTGCTCCTTGATAACGGAGTCGATATCGAGCTGGTCCCCTTGCTCGGCGTCCTTGGTTCCACGCCGACGGGCGTTGCCGGTCTGCACATCCCGCTTCACGCGGCAGTCCATATGGAGAATCTGTCCCGCCCGGTCGATGACTTTGAGGAATTCCTCCTCGTCACGATCATCGACCACGATGGTGTGACCGGTTTCGGTCTTCAGCAGCACCTTCCGGCGCGGGCAGTAGTACGGCGGGTGGCTGTGGTGTTTTTTGTGCTCCAGGTCGTCCCGCCGATCGGGCTTGTGCTCGACCTTGTCCTCGCAGTCGTGACAGGTCGGGTCCGAACACAGTCGCTTGCCTTCTTCGGGTTGCTCGCCGGGATTGCTCTTGGCGAGCCACACCCCGGACCAGATCGGGTACTGGATATTGCCGCCTTCGAACTCGGCCCACACCGACGCGCCCTCCTCGGGGACAAGAAAGACACCGATGTCCTCGTTGCCGCCGTATGGGAAGCAGGGCCACGCCCAATCGGACCAGTTGTCCCTGCCTTTACCGAGCACCGCCGGTATTTCCAGACGGCAGCGGCCGAGCCTTTCCGGATCGTTGTTGTCGCGGATAAAGGCCCGGTACTTGCCGTACCAGCGATTCTTGTAGCGTTCCTCGTGCTGTCTGTCCTGAGTCTCGATCACGTGGCCGCCTCCGAGCTATTTCCGTGGCAGGACGCCACGCAGCACCTCACGGACGACGGTGGTCACGGGCCCGGCGGCCTCTTTCTTGGGATCGACCTTGGCCACGGCCTGACGCAGGGCGTCCTGGGCGGCTGCGCCGAGCTTGGGTTCCTGTCCGGCGACACCGGTCTTGATTTCCTTCGCTCCGAGTCGCTCGATGACGCCGATCACGGCATCGAGAGCGGCGGACTTGGCGCGTCCCCACGCCGTGAGTTTGATGATGGTGAGCAAGGTCACGATCAGGGTCGCCAAGAGCTCCTTGTGATCGAGCACGAATGTCAAAATCTGTTCAAGCTGTTGCATGTTTTTCTCCTCCAGTCGGTTTCAGTGCTTTCTCCAACGCCACGTACCTGCCGTCGAGCCGTCCCCAGCGGGCGCGGCCGTCACGCACGTCCACGTGGACGAATCCCTGCTCCGGATAGACCCCGATCCCGCCGTTACGGAAAGCCGGGACCTGTTCGGCAAGCTCATAGGTCTCCGCCACAGTGAGGCCGTCGATGACGATGTCCGCCGCGTTGCCGAGCAGGTGCTGGCTTCGCTTCGCGCCTCCCACGGCACGGTTGTGTTCGGGGCATCGATAGCCGCTGGTGATCCTTACCGCGGCGGCGGCCAGGTCGCGGAGCTCCTGCAGCGCGTCCACCAGGTGCGGATTGATCTCGGCCCGGCCGCAACAGCGGCAGTTGAATTCATGTGTGGAAAAGTTCCGGCTCAGATCTCCCATTTCCTATTCCTCCTCAAAGGCGTTGCCCGCTGTCGGCGTCGACCGTCACCATGGGCGGCGGCTGTTCCTCGGGCGTTGGCGGCGCTTCCCGGTCGTTCTGCTTGCCCTTGGCATCGTCGGATTTGTCGCCGGCACCTTTTCCCAAGGCGTTCTTCTTGAGTTTCAGTTCGCAGTGGTAGCCGCCTGCGCCGATCACGTGGCGGACCGAATGGCAGTAGTAGACGCCGGAGAATTTTTGTCCCACGCCCTTGACCTCGACGTTCTCTTTGGCACGCATCGATGGGATGCCGATGGTCTGCGACACGGCTTCCACCTGGCGCAGTTCGGCCTCTTTGAACTTGCCCTCCGCCAGGTCTTGCGCGGGCTCCTGTCGCGGTTCCTCATGAAATGCCTCGGACCGCTCGAAGCTCGGGACGATCTGTCCGGATTCCTGCTCCTTGTAGGCCGATTCCCCGGTGTTGCCGTCCACCAGGTAGGTCCGTTTGCCGAGAGAGGTACGTTCCGTCGTGGTTTCGTTTTCAGCCTTGTGTTCGAGCGGCTCTTTTTTGCGCGGATCGACGCCCACCGCTTTCGTCTCCACGCCGGCACCCTTGGCTCCCTGGGATTGAGTCGACGGTCGAAACGAGCACAGAACTCCTTTGCGGTCGGTGAAATACTCGAGAACCACGGCGGGGCCCTTGTCCAGTTCGCGGGGATGAAAATGCAGCTCGTCGTCCTGGATGAAAAAGACGTACCCCGTTACGCCGTCTCCATCCCGGTCGCGGGCCTTTCCCGCCAGCTCCTTGAGGAACTGCGCGTCCGAGGTGTTGCTTTGAACCACACGGAGGTGCTTACCCTTCGTTGGCTTCACCACAGGGGTGAGGCCGTTGGCACCGGCGATCTGTTCGGCGATCTCCGAGTAGAGGATGCCGGGAGCGGGCTTCTGCCAGACCTTCTGATTTTCCTTTCCGGCCAGCTTGAAACCCTTGTCGTAGGCTTTGATGCGGATCGTGGGGTCGCCGTTTTCGGGGAAGTCGTAATCGATGTCCTTGATGACCGCTTTCTTGCGCGGCGATAGATTGCCGACGTATCCGAAGCGGGCGACGATCTCGTTGCCTTCCTGGAACAAAGGATCGTCCACGAACTGCAGATTGCGGTCCGTGACCGAGAGTTCCAGGACATCGAGTTCCTCCTCGTTGTCCTCGAAGACGAACGAGGTGATCTCCTGGGTGATGTCCGCGGAGAGCTGCTGCCCTTCGATCTGGATCAGAAATGTCGGTTTGAATGTGTCAAGGTCCATACGCCGGTCTCCGGTCGAGCCGCACTTCTGGCGGCATCCACTGGATACTTACCGGCGCGGGGGGCGAGGTGTCGGGTCGAAGGACCGGACGGGGGGACTCAATCCAGCAGGCGCATGTTCACGTGTTCCACCGATGGAATCCGAAGGACCGACCCCGGCTCCAGTTCCAAGGGGAAAAAGATGTCGTTGTAATCACAGATGATCCACCACAGATCGGCCCGGCCCAGATAGCGATGGGCCAACAGGTCCAGCCGGTCCCCGTCGACAACCGTATGGAAGCGGTCGTCGGGCCTGGGCGCGGCGTCGACGGGAACCCGAGTGCCCAAGAACTCCTCCGCACCACCGGTGTAAAGGATGGCGGTTGCGTACCTGGATCGTCGTCCGATCATCCGCGCACCTCCGAATAGTCCACCGATTCGTCGATGTATTCCTCGAGCATCATATCCACCTCCGCATGCTGAGGCAGTAGGTTGTCACGGTCGAAGAGGTGGAAATAGCGGGCCTTTACCTGACGGACCACGCAAAGCACGCCCGGGTAGAGATCGCCGAACATGAAAAGCACGCGGTGCGGCGCGTTTTTCAGCATGGTTCCGGCATGCTCGGGATAGAGCAGCGAGCGCAACCAGTCCACGGATTCCTTGACCGGTCCCTTGAAGAACAGCAATTTGAAGCCGATCTTGCGCGGTTCGCCCGCCACGTACTGGTAGCGGGGATGACTCATCCCCGGTATCTTGATGGCGGCGTAAGCCGTGCTCTTGTCGTCCAGGATGTCGTTGGGGTTGTACTGGAAATCCAGATAGTCACCGGTTTCCACATCCACCAGGTAGGCCGTTATCTCCTTTTGATCCCAGGCCATGATCAAAGCTCCCCGATCTCGACCACCGGCTTGCCGAGACATCGGGCGTGGTCGATCTCCCTGCGCATACCGTCGGAGACACCCGCACCGATGAAGACCCATACCTCATCGCACGCTTCCATGAACGTCAGACCGCAGGCGATGCCGGCCTCACGTTCGGAATGCCTCTCGTCGTCGAGGAACCGTGTGTACAGAAGATGCGGAGCGAACGGCGCGCAGCCTTGTTCCACGGCCTTGCGGCACAAGCGCTCTGCGACGGCCGTGTTTTCAGCGATGTGTCCTGCATATCGGCTGCAGATGAATACCCGTTTCACAATTCCCTTCACAGCGTCTCGTAGTTCTTGATCTTTCGTTCACGAATATCCCGGTACACCGACTGAGCGACCTGCCGCCCGTCCAGCAGCGTGGTGACGGCCACTTCGATAGGCCGATCCGCCAGCACGTCGAGTTTTCCAATCAAGGCGTCGAGAACCGTTCTCAGATTCTCTCCGCCGGTTTCTGCCGCTGCTCCTGCGGCACTGGGGGACAGCGCCCCCCTGGTCTCTCCGAGAAGACGGGCTTGATCGGGTGCCGGTTGAACACCCTGCGCCGATTCAACCGCCACCGTTTCCGTGCCACCAACAGGCCCTGCGACGGCTGGAAGGTCACCGGTAACAACGGGCGTCAACGCCAGCGTCCCGGCCAAGGCGGAGGGAACCGCGATCCGTCCCGCCAGGTCGCCCATGAAACCGAAGGCCTTTGCGAGCGCCTCCGCCGGAGCTGTCGCGGTCCGCGTTATTCCGCGGGCGATGGTTTCGATCAGCGCCGCGCCGCTTCTTGTCAGGTTCGCCAGCGGACCCTCCTTGGCGTCTGAAAACGGCAAAAGATCGCGGACGAACGACAAGGCCGACTTGGCCGCCCGGTACGGTGCGGTCACCGCCGACTTGATCCCTTCACCCACCGTGGTGAGAATCGCTTTTCCACTTTCGAACGCACTGCCGGCCAGGTTGGAAACCGTGGACGTTACTGAATCCCATGCACCGAAGGCGGCGTTTTTCACCTTCTCCCAAGCAGAGGAGGCGGCCATGGCGAGCCCTTCGAATGGGGCCTTGATCCACTCCCAGGCGTTTTGCGCCATGGATTTGAGATTGTCCCACGCCATAGATGCGGCGTTGGTGATATGACTCCACGCACCGGATGCCGCATCGGCGATCCATGTGAACGGAGCGCTCACGAAGGACCAGGTCGACTGGGCAAGATTGCCCAGCCCGCTCCAGAGTTCAGCCGCTGTGGAACGAATCCCGTCCGAGACCTTTCCGGCTATGTCACCGATCCAGCGGAACGGCGCTGCCACGGCATCGAACGTCGAAGCACCGATGGTCTTGATGCCGTTCCAAGCGGCGGCGGCCGCATCCGTCACACCGCGCCACACGGACGCGGCAAGCTCGACGCCTTTTCGGAACGGCCGGGTCAACGCCGAGAGGATTCCGGAGCCCAAGGACGTGATGCCCTGCCATACCCATTGGACCGCGGAGAGCATCCCTTTTAGCGCCATACCGAGGACCTTGCCGGGCAGCGACAGCAAGCCGGCCATGCCATCGGCAAGGGTCTTCAGAATAGCCGCGCCCGAGGCTGTCAGGCTCGAAAGGGGGCCGGTTTCCGCATCGGAAAAGGGCAGCAGTTTTCTGAGCCGGCCGAGCGCCCTTTTTAGAAGTTCGAACGGATAAGTCACCGCCGACCAGATGCCTTTTCCCAGAGCGATCAGAATCCGTTTGCCTGCTTCGAAAAATGTGGTGTCGCCCGAGAAGAAGCTTCGCACCGCTCCGAATACATCCCGCAAGGTTCGCACCAAGGGCAGGTCCATGAACGCGGCGACCAGGGACGATGCGGCGGCGGTGAAAAACCGTCCGATGGACGAGAACAACCCCCTGATGAAATTCCAGACGCCGACGATCACATCCCGGGCCCACCGAAATGGTGTGGCCAGGAAATCGAACACGGCACCACCGATGGATTTCAATCCGTCGAGCACGGAGATGTCGCCGGTGAGGACCTGCCAAACCGTATAGACGATCCGTCCCACCATGCGAAGCGCCTGGACCAGGAGCCGGATCGGGAGGAAGAACTTGTAGATGAACTTNCCCGCCTCGATGAAGGCGGTAACGATGGTTTTGCCCAGCCAGACGACCGCACCCACAACCCACGTGACGACTTTGATGACCGCCACCAAGTTGTAGATCACGAATTTGAGCAGATAGGCCCCGACCTTTGCGATCACTCTCAGGATCGATCCCAGGGTTTCGCCCAGACTGCGGTAGGATGATGCCTCGGTCGATGTGGCCGCCAGCCCGAAGATCTCCAGGACCGAAAAAACGGCCTTGTAGAGAGCGCCGTAGGCTTGCATGAGCGCCCGGACCGCGGGTTCGAGAATCGCTCTGATCTTTCCGAACGCATCCGAAAAGGCCTCCCACAAGCCGGTCAGGAACTGGCGCACCCGGTAATAGATGCGGAATACAGTGACGACGAGCCCCATCAGACCCGCCTGCTCGAGTTTCCTGGCCAGCTCTGCGGACATGCGACCCGAACCGCCGCTCAAGGATGAAATAAGCTCGCGAATGCCCTGGAAAACGAGTTTCACCTTCTCCCATACACCCAAGACCATGTCGCGGATACCGCCGAAATTGGACTCCCACGCCCGTTTGAGCAGATAGACCGCCAGCACCACACCGCCGATGACGGCCACCACCGGCAAAAAATAGGTGGCGAAGGCCGAACCTACACCGGCTACGGCAGCGCCCATGGCCGCGAGACCCGCTTTGATGGCGGGAAGCATCAGCCCGATGGTTCCCGCCGCTGCAATCACGCCGCCCACGACCGCGAGCACCGCACCCAGGGCCATGGACAGAGTGAGAAGGACCCGCGTCAGCCCGGGCATGGACTTGGCCAGTTTCTGAAAGAAGAGCACGGCCTTGGAAATGCCTTGGATAATAGGCGTAACCACCGGAAGCAGCGTGCGGCCGAGGATTTCAGCGAGGTTTCCGACCTGCTGGCGCAGAAGCTGGAATTGGCTGCCGATGTCCATGTTCATGGCTTGAGCCATTTCTTCGGTGACGGCGGTGCCGGTCTTCATGGCCCGGGCGACGGATTGGATATTGCCCTCCAGCGCTTCCGCGCCCTGGGACATCTGCAGCAGGAATTTCACGGCTTCATCGGAGCCGAAGGCCTTCTTGATTTCCACCTGGGCGGCAGCCTGGGACAGGTCGGGAAAGCGTCCTTTGATCTCCTCGAGGATGGCGATGATCCCTTTCAGCCGCCCCGTCGAATCGACGAACGACAGTCCGAGCTTTTCGCCGGCCTCGGCGGCTTTCATGATGAACGCCTTGTACAGGGTTCCGGCTTCCGAACCGGGCATGGTGGTCTGGAGCTGACCGAGTATGGCGAGCTGCTCCTGCAAGGGGACATTGGAAGATGCCGCCACCGCGCCGATGTTCTTAATGGCGTCGGCCATCTGGCGGCCGTTGGTCTTGAAGGAAGCGACTGTCTGCCCCATGGCTCCGGCGAAGGTGCGGGCCCACTGCGCATCCGACATGTCCTGCATGAGAGGCTTGAAGATGCCGTAGGCCGTGGTGAACGTTCCGACCATTTCTTCGGTGGTCGCCTTAGTGGCCTTGCCCGTGAGAGCGGCCATGGCGGTGAACGACCCGACCGCCTCATCGGTCAATCCCGAGAGGGCCGAGCGAACGTCATAGGCAGCGGTGATGAATTCCGCTTTGTTCGATCCGGACCATTTGTTGGTGAAGGATTCCGCGGCGTCCTCGATGGCCCGCAGGTCCTTGACGCCGAGGGAGGACAGCTCGCCCAGCGCCTTTTGTGTGGCAGCGGTGGAGGCGACAAGACCGACCGGAACGGCCATGAGCGCCAGGCCCGCGCCGATCATCATGGTGCCTTTCTGGATTCGGTCGAGATTGCGCGTCATGCGCTCGCTGGAAGCGGCGACCGTGGCGTCCAGCGACTGCATGGACGTCTGGACCCTGGCCGCGTTCTGCGAGAACGCGTCCTTCATCGATACGATGACGCCGAGTCCGAGATCTCCGTTCATTTCCGGTTGCGCTCCAATTCCTCACGCTCAAAATCAAGCTGCCGCTCCAGAGCCTCCACGAATTCGCGGCGGACCCGAAGCGGCAGCGCGCGTGTTTCCGAATAACTCCAATGGAGCCCGCCGTAGGCGAGGAAAAACGCGTCCCTTACAAGCGAACTCCGGGGAACAAAAAACCCGGTTCCGCCTCCAGCCGGGTGCGGATACGTGTTCCGCAGGACTCGCAGTCGACCTCCAGCGTGGTGTCGACCCCCGCATCGAGCCGGAGCATTTCCTGCCGCAGGGCGCTGCGGTCGCGCAGTGACATATCGTTCATCAGCTTCTTGCTCGGGGCCGCTCCGTCGATATCGATAATGCGGATGAGCATGGCCGAAGAGATTGAAGGCTCTTTCAGCGCGGCCAACCGTTTCTCCTTGTGGCCGTCCAGGTAGCCGAACTGCACCTTGCGGCCCGAGCCGGGCAGCGTGAAGGCGAACTCCCGGTCCTCGCCGTAAGGGGTCGTTTCAAGCTCCTCGATGTCGATGGTCACCAGATTCGTCGCGCGGCACGCCGAGTTGGCGCAGGTGAGTTCCAGTTCCACTTCGTCACCGAGGGAAATCTGCCGCAACTTCACCAGGATGAAGAGCCGGTCGCCTGAGAGCAGGTCGAGCACGTCCTTCACCGCCGGTTCATCGTTGTCGCCCAATCGCACGATGCAGTTCCTGAGCACCTGATTCACCGCATCACCGGTGCGGATGAGCCGCTGATTGGTGAGCAATTCCTCCTCGGCTCCGGTCATCTCCCGAAGCTCGACCTCGACGCCGCTGGGTAGTTCAAACACGTGCATGGTTCATCTCCTTGGATCAGGTCCAGTACTGGTAGCTGATGGTGAGTTTCTCGATGGTGTTGTCCGTGTTCGCGCCCTCGAGCTCGTCGTATTCCAAGACCTTGATCCACGCACCGTGCAGGGTCCAACGCCGGGTTTCGTTTCCGGCGCGGTCGTAACGGACGATGTCGATGTCGCGCATATAGTCGTTGGGAAGTCCCCCGACCACGGCGTTGACGTTCACCTGCTTCTTGATCCAGTCCCGGGCGGCCTCGTCCGAGCCGTCCTGGAGAATCCCCTTTTCTAGGTTGATGTCTTCGAACTTGACACGTCCTGCCACTTTCTGGTCGAACATCGAACCGGCCGGAGCGAAAGCGACCTCTTCGAACTCGGTTTTGGGCTCCTGCCCCTTCTTGAAAAGCGCCACATCGAAGCCGTTGACCTCGACGGCGAATTGCCAGTTCTGATACAGACTCTTGGGCATGTTGCCGCTGCGCATGACTTACCTCCTTACCCGGTTTTGAAGATCTCTTTGAAATCGGACCCCGTGGCGGTGAGCACGAAGTTGAGCTCGATGAATTCCGCCGTCTTGGTGGGCTTGACGAAGATGCGCGCCACGAGCTCGTTCCGGTCGATCACGGCCGGGGTGTTGGTCTCCTCGTCGCATTGGACGGCAGAGTCGTAGAATCCGCCCTTGTCCTTGATGTCCTGTAGGAACGGGTTGATCAACCGGACCAACGACCGCCAGGTTTGCGGGTTGTTGGGTTCGAAGACCACGAAGCGGGAAGACTCGGCGATGGCCTCCTCGATATACATCATCAGCCGCCGGACATTGACGCGGTCCAAGGCCGACGGCTGGCTCTGCAGCGTCTTCTGGCCCCAGATATTGATTCCGGAGTCGGGGAAGGATGCGATCACGTTGACGCCTTCCGGATAGAGAACGTCCCGTTCGCCGCGGCTGGTTTTGTACCCCAGGGACAGCGCGTTGAAGATGCGTCCGCGGTCGATGCCCGCAGGGGCGTACCATACGTAGCTCTTCTGATCGCTGCGGGCGAAACAGCCGGCGATGGCCCCGCACGGCGGAATCGTTAGCGATCACAGGGGGTGCATTTTTCCCTGGCGTCCGAAGCTAAATTTTGGTAGGGTGCTTTGCCAGGAGGGAACAGCACCTTGGCAGAGACCCTGTATCAAATTCGTGGCCGTCAAATCAGAGAGGAAGACCTCTCGGTTATCCGCGATACCATCTCCCGGCATTG
>LR026961.1:1432904-1444269 GCA_900498135.1 uncultured Desulfatiglans sp. | reverse complement strand
ATCGAAAGCCTTTGGACGTTCCTCTCGGAGCAGGGGGTGGATCCCACGAACAATCATGCTGAGCGGATGCTTCGATTCGCCGTGCTGTGGCGCAAATCCAGCCAGGGTACGTCCAGTGAAAAAGGCAATCGTTGGGTGGAGCGTATCCTCTCACTCAAGCAGACCTGCCGCCTGCAGAAAAAAACAACCTTCCCCGTCCTTGTCGATGCCCTGCACGCCTACTTCCGGGGTCAGGAACCCGACCTCGCCTGGATCGCTCAGCCCACCGCCTGATCCAGATCCTGTGATCGCTTACGCGGAATCAGCTTCCGCTTGCCTGTGACCGGGTCGTTGATCTCGATCCAGGGATAGTAAAGCGCCGCGTAGGATGAGTTGAACGCCGCATGGTTGTACATGCCTTGTCCCTTGCGGAAATCCACCGCTTCCAGGGGTTCGAGGTGGATGGGCGCTTCGGCCAGAAGCATGAGGTCCTGGCGGTTTTCCGCGTAGGTGATGCCGGCGTGGATCACCTCGGCGGTCGTGACGCCCGGAACCATGATCAGATTCAGCGCGTCGATCTCGTCGAAAGCGTAGTAGCCGGTATGTTGCGACGGGTCACCGGTGTAGTCGGCGTCATCAAGGCCCGTAAGCCCGTCGTCGCCTCCGGAAAGAGCGCTCAAGCCGGTCGTCGGACGATCCTCCGCGACGCCTGAAGACGCACCGAGGTCTTCGACGGTGATGAAATCGGAACGCTCGTTGACGGCCAGCTCGACATGGTTCGGGGCAGCCTCGTCCATGGACAGGTCTTTGAAGACCTCCACGACATCATCCTTGTAGCGGACCACGAGGTTGAACGCTCCCGCAGGATCGAGCGATCCGTCTTCGATCTGGACGCTGATGCGGTCTCCCCAGACGCCTTCATTCGCTGCAAATACGCGTAGGGTGTCCTGGGCGTCCTGGCCGCCTGCAAGGTTCGCCGCCCCGGCCGGTTGTACGACACCGGTGTCCTCGGAAGATGCCTGGACCAGGGCGTCGGCCTCCGCTTTCGCGGCGATGGCGGCTGCGACCTGATCCGCCGTTGCGGACGGGTCACCGGCGCTGTCTGTCGAGAGGTTCACGGTGATCGCCTGGCCGGTGACATCCACCGAAAGAGGCGTATCGGTCCCGGAAGCGATGAGTTCGACGGTGATGCCGTTTCCGGCGGCACCGGCCTGCCGTGCCGCCCAGGCAATGCGGTCGGTCCCCTCGGTGCCGGTCTCGAGCGCCGCTGCGGCCGCACGCCGGTCCTTCAGCGTCGCCGAGGCCTTCACGGCGGTCAGACTGTCTCTGTCCGTCGGATCGGAAAGGTGGGCGATACGGTTCACATAGAGCACCGAACCGCCGTTGTCGAAAAAGGCTCGTGCGGCGTAGGCCAGGTAGCCGGCCTGCAGATAGGAGCCGAATTTGTTGATGAACTGTTCCCAACTGGTGACCAGTACCGGTTTGTTGATCGGACCGCGCTCGGCCACGCCCACCATGCCGCAGGAGGAAGTGGAGATCTGTTTCACATAGAAGCTGAAATCGATTTCCCGCGTGTAAACGCCGGGTGAAAGATATGTCGCCATGGTCTACCTCCGCTTGCGCCGTTTGGGCTTGGGTTTTCCGCCGGCTTCCTGTTCCAGCGGTTCATCGAGCGGCTTCTCGGAACGGGGGACCGTTTCCGGCGGTGCCGACCCTCCGGAAAGCGAGACGAGACCTCGTTTCGCCGCGGCTTCTATCTCGGGCGAAAGGTCGTCGTCGCTGATGCTTCTGATTTCACGGGGATTGAGGTGCAGGCCCCGACTGTCGCCCGCGAGGTGCAACGTCAAAGGCTGAAAGAGCAGATTTTTGATTTCGATCACGACAGTGCCTCCTTGTTTCATGGTGTGTAGAGCCGGTCCTCCTCCACGCCGTCCCGGAACTCGAATTTCCTGTCCTTGACCAGCGGGCCCGTCCGCACGACGCCGTCGTAGACGGGGCAGTCCTCGATTCGACATCGGCCGCTGCTCTGGCGGAGGTCCGACAGGTTCACGCGGCGCAACCCCCCGAGCGGGGTGATCTCGGTGAGATTGATCGTTCCGCGGTCTTCCACGGTCAGAACCGGGTGGCGCTGGTAGAATCGGGCGACGTTTTCCTGCAGGTCGAGCAACTCGCCTTCATGTGCGGCGGTGACGATGACGTCGAAATCCAGGTGATAGAGGCGCGGATGGCGGCATTCTTCGTAGCTCAGGTTCGGAACATCCTTTTCCACCATGCGCGCCTGGGTGCGGCGGTCGCCGTTCTCGACCAGCGTGGGTCCCTGGAGGATGAGGCTGGGAACCTTGGGCACTTCGAACACGTCGTCCGCGGCGACAAGCACCGCATCCGGGTCGATCTCCGCCTTGACCAGGCGGATGAAGCTTTCAACAACGATTCGAACGGTTTCCAAGGTCCGGCACCTCCGGTTTCAAAGGCCGCCCGCCGCGATACCCGCAAAACGGACAGTTATGTTTCCGCTGAATATCTACCGGAGCGGCTCGGGAAGTGTCGGACGGGGATCAGAGCACCGTGCGGATGGCCTGCCGGTAGTTCTCGATCATCTGCTCGCGATGCTTTTCCATGGTGGGATGAAGGAAGGGACGCGGCGGGATGACGATGACCGCTCCGTTCGGGTGCTGGATGGTGGCTCCGTACTCCATCACGGCACCGATATTCACCAGATCGTCGCCGTCCTTGTTGACGGTGCCTCTGAGCAGCCCGACAAAAGCACGGTCAGCCAGAATGCGTTGGGTGATGGAATTGACCAAAAAGCCGGTATCGATCAGGGCTTTGCTGGAGCCCTTGCGCTTGATGGTGCTTTCGGCGAGCTTGGCGAACGGCTTTCCGCCGGGAGCCTGGCTGCGGATGCCGCGCTTGATCTCCCGGACCAGGAGCAGCGCATTCTTGATCGTCGCCTGACGCAGGGCGAGGGCGAGACGGGGGCCGGGGTTTGCGGCCAGCTTCGCCTTGGCCTTGTCCCAGTCTCCGAAACGTTTAACTCCCATGCAGCCGGACCAGTTTGAGTAACTTGTGGGTGATTACGCCGAACAGGCGCTCTTCTTCCACGGTTTGAATACGGAATGCGTCTGCGCCGGTCTGCGCGCGATCTTCCGGTCGAACATCCTGGACCGGCAGAACACATGCCACGGCGTCGATCTTGTTGTTCAGGTCCTCCGGGGGAGTCTCGACGAACTCGAGCGGAAAGGTGCCGACCTCCTCAAAAGCGGCGTCATCAGAGCCATAGAGTCGCTCGCCGGGAACGGCACGCAGAAGCATCGCCTCTTGTCCGGACGCCAGGATGAGTTCTTTCACATCATCGGCGGCGCGGATCTTTTCCGGATCGCTCAAAAGAGTCACAGATCGCTTCCTTGCTCGTAGATCACCGGGTTGAGACCACCGGGCGTGATGATGTAGTCCTCAGGCGACGCAGCGGCTCCCGGTTTGATATCGCTCAATCGCTGCTTGTAGACGGCCTTCAGGTCCTCTTCGAGTTCGGCCCAGTGTTGGGGCTGCTTGGTTTTGTCTACCCGTTTGTCGCCGCTTGAAAACGAGAACGCGTTCGCCGTGGTCGCACGCATGACCTGGCATGCATGAATCTGGCCGAGCAGCAGAAGCAGTTCGAGCGTTTCCCCTTCAGGTTCCGGAACGATCTCGCCGTTTGCGACCGAAAGGGATATCTCCAGATCACGGGCCAGTCGGTGGACGCCTTTGAGGATGCAGCGCTGCAATACCTCGTCGGTGAACAGCTCACCGGCCGGGTCCGACAGGTCGGTTCTCAGGATTGCAACGAAATCACTCAGCGCCACCGTCCACCTCCGCCAGTCGTTTCTTCAGCGCATCGATGACCGTGCGCCGCTTTTCGTTGGCAAGGTGGGCTTTGAGCAGATCCGTATCGCTTTCAGCGCCGATCCGTGAGATCGCTTCGGTAGCCGTCACTTTGGATAAGTCGCTCTCGCCGGGTTCCTCGGGGGGATGCTCCGGCTTTTCAGATGGTTGCGACGCCTTCGTTCCCTCTTGGCCGATACGGGTGAGATGCCCTGCGGACAAGGCCTGTTCCATGTGGGTTGTCAGATACTCGACCTCCAACACTTCGCCTGGCTCGAGACGCAGTCGCGCATCGGCTATGATGAGGACGCCCGGACGGACGTTTTTCACCTTCTTCATTTCGAATCACCTCCATCAGCCGAGAATCTTGATCTTGGCCACGACGTCCGGGCGGGTTACGCCCTGTCCCATTTCCGACCAGACCAGCCAGCCCGTCTTGAACCGAGTCTTCTGCTCGATGGCTTCCGTCTTGAGGTTTTCCCTCACCGGCATCTTGCCCACCTCCTCGTCGGGGATAAGCAACACTTCATCAAGAGACTGAGCCGCGGTGAGCAGAATGCCACCGGTGCCGTAGTTCTTGATCACGCCCTTGGCTCGCAGCTCGGCCTTGGTCTGAGGATCGAGGTTCCAGCCGCGCAGATCGTTGAACCGCCGGCCCCGCATGACGATATATTTCACGGACAGCTCGAGGTCCTCGATAATCGAAACGGCCTCGTTCAGGGCTTCCTCGGTCAGCGTGTTGCCGGTGACCTCGACGGTGTTTCCAGCCGGGACCGAAGCGGAGAGCACGGTGATAGTCCGCTTGTCGATCTCCTTGCGGATTTCGTCGGCCGCAGAGGTCTGAATGTCCATCAAGGTACCGATATTGCCGTTCTTGAGCACCGACACGTCGACCATCGGCGCGGAATGGATGCGGTGGGTGGGAAACTCCACCTCGTCCTTTCCCAGCTCCTGTTCCTGGGCTTCGCCCTCGTTGCTGATCCAGTACGCCTTGACCTTCGGCTTCTTCTGGTAGAGCGGCCGCTCGCCCTTGGGAAGCGTATGGCGGGTCAGCAGCAGCGAGGAGATTTCCTTGCGCTTGATCTCCTGCTCGATGGGCGCGGCGATGGCCGCGGCAAGGGCGCGCATCCCATCCGGGGATTCCAGCGCCTCGGACATCAGGCGAGCCATCGTTTCCATGTATTCCTGGCTGTGCACGTTCACTTGGGTCGTCTCCATAATGGATTTCCTCCTCTAATCAGATCAGCAGCCGGAACTTGATCGTTCCGCCGGAGGCGGAGATGGCCCGCGCGATCACTTCTTCGCCGGCCTGGACGCCCGCCGTGAGTTTGCCGTTCGCCGAAACCTTCAGGTCGTCGTCGGGATTGACGGTCCCCTCGAAGACGTCGGTTTCGTAGACACCGCCCATGCAGTAAATGCCGGGCATCTCGCCGTTGTTGTAGTCCTTGATCAGAATGCCGAACGACTTGGCCGTCGGATCGGTGTTCACGGCGAACAGGTCGTCGCCGGAGATCTTCACCACCTGGCCGAGTTGACCGTCGCCCTGCATGTAGCCGTCGCCGTAAGCGAGGCCGCGATGATTGGGATTGATGAAAGGCATGTTCTTTCCTCCTTATCAGTTGGTTGCGACGGGCTCGCCCGCAGCGGACGCCACCCGATGCCGATAGGCGGCCATGAAGCCGTTCTTGAGCTTGTCTTCCAGGCTGTTTTTCTGGTCGTCCACGTCCTTCGGACGGACACCGGCGTCGCTGCGCATGGGGGTGTCCTTCTTCTGGGACTCGGCCTTCGTTTTCGCGGAGTCCTTGCCGTCTTCTTCTTTCTGTTTCTCGGCCTTCTCGGCGTTTGACCGGATCATCCGATCCATGGCGGTTTCCGTGGCCGCGAAGGCCTCGTCCGAGAGCCCGGCGAGACGTTCGATTTCCTTCTCGCGCTCATCGTCCGAGCCGAAGGAGATGTTCTGTTCCTCCATCTTGCGGATGAGCTTTTGCGCCCGGGTGCGGTTGGCAGCGGCCTTGCGTTCGGCTTCCATTTCCTCGAGCTTCTTCTGCAAGGCGAGCACCTCCTGTTTGAGCTCCTGATTCTCTTTCTCGAGCTCTTTCACGCGCGCCTTGTCATCGACGGCACCGCCGCCTTCGTCCTTCTTCTGGTCGGCGGCTTCGGCCGCCTCGTTTTTCGCTTTCTGCTTTTCGTCCATCGGTGGACCTCCTTCTTCAACGGTTTGGGTTTGTCCGCCTCGCTCGGAGGCGACCTGTGTGATGCGGGCGTTATCATCGGCACCCTTGCGGTCGAGGAGGCCGAGACCGGTAAAGGTCACGCCGTGCAGAATCTCGTAGACGGGTTTCCCCTGAAACTCGCCGGCCTTGTGTTTGCGCAGGTGTATGCAGTAATCATCTTTCGACTGCACCCGTTTGCCGCAAATCGAGCATTCTCCCTCCTCGTAATCGCACTCCATCGACACCTGGGTGACGATGCCCTTGCGGATCAGCTTGTAGGCCAGTTGCGCGTGCAGGCTGTCCGACACGAAGAGTTCACCGACGCATTCGACGCGCCCGCCGTCCTCATCCTCGACGAAGTCCGCCGAGACGATGCCGCCGACGATGTCCGTGAATTCCTGGGAATGCTTGAGATCGATCTTTTTATTGACGGCCGTGGTGTAACGGGTCGCCAGTTCATTCTGGGTGAAGTGATCGCCGTTCTTGTTGGTGCCGACACGGCAGAGGACGAACGTGAACTTCGGGTCACCGGCGTTCCTTGGGACATCCAACGCTTCCGTGCTCAAGCCCGTTGGTGCCGAGGCGTCGATAACTACGGGAATGGAGGTATGACAAAGCGTGCTCCGGGACGCCGCCGCGGACCGGGGGGAACTTCTGGGCTTGGAAGAGACAAAGAGCAGTTCCCGGGCGTGTTTGCCTTCCCGGCCGATGTCTTTGGCAATGTTGTAGTCCACCTCCATGCCGCGGACCCGGACAAGGCCGTAGTGCTCGGCGAGGATTCGTTGGATTTCCTCCTCGCGCGGAAACGCCCGGTCTCGATAAGAAAGCAGCACCGTGCCGTAACGAGTGCGTGCCTCCGCCGACAAGGTCTCGAGCAGGGACCGAATCGACTCCTTGGTGTATCGTGTTCTCGAAGGGAAATTCCTGCGCGGATTCGAATGGATCGCCTTGTCCGCCCAGCGGTTCATGAGCCCTTCGATGAAATGCAGGGAATCCTCGTAGTCGTTGCTCCCGAACTCGGTCACATAGGGCGGATCGAGGTAAAGGACATCCGATCCGTACCGCCGGACGGCCTCGGTCGCATCCAGGTTGAAAACCTTGCACTCCTTCCCATTGTCGAACACGAGGTTGTTGAGCTGTCGGATGGACCGCCTGAAGGATTCGATGAATTTCGACAGGGGCGGATTGGACAGCTGCGACTGTTCCAGGCTGGCCGCCGTCTCCAGGTCAGCTTTTCGGTTCATCTTGGAGCGGGAAAACTGACCGAAGGCGCTCTTTGATTTCACGGTGTTTCCGAGCGCGGCCAGCGCCAGGTCCTTCTTGTACCCCGGCAGCCTCTGGATGTTCGCCCACACCTGGTCCAGCCAGCGGAGCACCGGTTTGGTGTAATAATAGCCGTAGAAATGATCCACGATGAACGTCCCGGCGTCCGGATTCGGAGCGAGCAGCCTCTCGACATCCTCGTCGCTCAAAGTCTCGTTGGAGTTCTCGATAACGGCCCGCGCCAGGTGATAGGGAAAGCGCAGCAGGTCGTTGGCGATGACCTTCAACCCCTTGCGCTTGAAGTGGTAGGCCACGTTCGCGCCGCCGGAAAAGGCGTCAAGAAGGCTTTCCGCGTCTTTGGGCACATTACGCTCGATCCATCCGAGCATCAGGTACTTGCTGCCCATGAATCCGGTGACCCGGACGGGGTCCGCCTTGCCCGCCTGACAGATGAGCAGATCGACGGAGTCCCCCAGCGGGGCGTCGGCCAATGCACGAAGATTGGCATCCACCCGCAGGGCGGCATCAGCCGCCTTGTCGGCATCGTTCTTCCCGATCCATTCCTTGGCCTTTTCCATGGTCCAGCCGTCGGGGTTCCGTTCCGTTTTGCGTACGAACCTGTAGGCCTGAAGAACCATGGAGCGCGGATTGCCGCCTTCGGGGACAAACTCTTTTTTCAACCGTCCGATGATGATGGCCACGCCTTCGACGCCCTCGAGCGTCTTGCGCCGGAAGCTGTCCGGTACGAACCGCTCCGGGTCCAGTACCCGGTAGCGGACTTCATTCTCCGTTTCCTCCCAGATCGCCTGCGCGGTCATGGTCTCGATGGATGCGTCGGCGTCCGCCTTGGTGGACCGTCCCGCCGAACGGGAACAGATGAACAACCGTTCCTTGGCGTGGGAGGCGTCGCCGTGACGCGATGTGATGGCGTAATGATGATCTCGGGAGCGCATGCTCGAATCACGATCAAGGGATGTGATGATTCCGCGCATCTCCCGTTCGGTCGGATGCGCGTGATCGCGATACGAGATTAGCCAGTGCGGGATATGCTTCGCGTTGCCGAGGAAGGTCTCGAAGAACCCGGCCGCATTGGCCCGGGTCACGGTCTTGTGATCCGTCTCGTAATGCTTGGTCTTGGAATCCTCGACGAGGGTCAGCCCCTCCCAATAGGTCATCAGCCCTTCCACGAAGTGGTATGCCTTTTCGTAATTCGTGGTCGAGAACTCAGTGGCGTAGGGCGGATCGAAATAGGCGAGATCGACCTTGGTTCCCGGCAGAAACTCGTTGATATCTTTGCGTAAAGCCTTGCAATCCTTGCCGTTATTAAAAACCAGGGCGTTGATGCGGGCTGTGTTTTTTCGGAAACGAGTTTTGAACTCTTCGGGGCTATCCTCCCGTTTTCCGTAACGGGTGGAGGAGGAAAAGTGACCGAAGCCGCCTTTGCCGGACATGCAGGTCTTGCCCAGGGCGAACAGGGCCAGGTCCTTCTTAAAGCCCGAGAGCCGGTCCACATTGGCCCGGATCGTATCGATCAGGGCGTGGACGCCCTTGGCGAAAAAGATGCCCTTGAAGTTGTCGCGGACGAAGCTCCCGGCCTTGGGATTGTCGGCCAGCAGCGCCTCCACGTCCTCGTCGCTGAGCCGGACGCTGTCGTTTTCGATAATGGCCCGGGCGGCGTGATAACAGTAGTGGAGACGGTCGTTGGCCAGGACCCGCAGGCCCTTGGTCTTGAACATGTAAGCCACGACCGCCGACCCTGAAAAGGCGTCGGCCACCGATGACACTCCCTCCGGGGTGTGCTTCCAAATCCAATCGACCAGCTTCTGCTTCGAGCCGATGTAATTGGTGATGTATTTGGGCCGCTGTTCCGGTGACGGCTCCTCGGCAGCCGCCTCGGCCTGGGCCTCGATCGCCTCGAAGTCCAGGTCAAGCGCGGCGTCTGTTTCCAGCAGGAACGCCAGCCGGTCACGGTCGGTTGCGAATAGCTCCATTCGGTTCGTAGGTCTCCTCGCGGCAAATCTGGTTTATGCCGGTGGGGCGCTCGTTCCGCCCGCGGATCGCAGCCCGCGGGGCGGGCGGAGAGCCCTGTCGCTGTGATATCTACCGGAGCCCGTCTGAAAGTGTCGGAGGGATTGAATACGGATTGTTTCCGTTGAAAATAATTGACTTTTCCCCACCAACTCGATAGCATATTAAGATTTGTGGGTGCGCCATACGCGCCGTTGATTAACCCGAATGGAGGAATCGCTATGAGCGACTCGGATGGCAGTCATAGTTGCCAGAACATGACCCAGGAATTGATTCAAGAAGAACCTGAAGACCCTGGACCGCGACGCTTACGCCACGCGACTCGTGATGTGAACGGTCGGCACCGCCTCCGAGCATAGCCCACCGGTTCGCCTCCGGCCGCGTCCGCTCTCCCGTCGTGGCCGAAACGGAGGTGAACCATGAAGAACAAGAATCCGCTCCTCGTCCCCGAGCTGCGCGAGATGCTCGCCGCAGGGGACTCAGAAACCCTTCGAAAATTCAGCGAATCCGGACACCCCGCCGTCATTGCGGAGCTGATCTCCGCTTTGTCCAGCGATGAAGCCTGGACTGTGCTCTGGCATGCGGACACCCCCCTTCGCTCGGAAATTTACAGCCATTTGGAAGACGACCTTCAAGTGGAAATCGTCGGAAGCCTGCGCCGGGAGGAGATTGCGCGCCTGCTGACCGACATGTCCCCGGATGACCGGGCCGACCTTTTCAAACAACTGCCTGAGAAATTGAAAGAATCCGTCCTCCCGGCCCTGGCCCAGGCCGAAAGGGAAGACATCCGCCGTCTGTCCGCCTACAGGGAGGGCACCGCCGGCGCCGTCATGACCTCCGATTACGCCACGCTGTCCCCGCAACTGACGGCTTCCCAAGCCATCGAGCGCTTGAGAGAAGTCGCTCCCGACAAGGAAACGATCTATTACGCCTATGTGGTTGACGATAACCGGAAGCTGCTGGGATTCGTCTCTCTCAAAGACCTGATCGTGGCCCGTCGCGAGACGCGGATTGGTGATATCATGCATGGTGAGGTCATCTTTGCCAGAGTAGAGGATGACCAGGAAGACGCAGCCCGCAAAATCCAGAAGTACGACTTGATCGCCCTACCGGTGCTGAACGGTGGAGACGCCTTGGTGGGGATCATCACCCACGACGACGCCATGGACATCATCACCCAGGAACAGACCGAGGACATGGAAAAATTCATGGCCATCGGCGGAACCCACGAGGATGCGGTTTATATGAAAACCTCGGTTTGGTGGCATTTCCGGAACCGCTATCCCTGGGTGATTGCGCTGGCGATTTTGGGCATGGTATCCGGATTTATCGTCCAGAGCTTCGAGGGCTTGCTAATGCAGTTCACCGTACTGGCGGCATTCATGCCCATGCTCGCCGACACGGGCGGCAACACCGGTAGCCAGTCAGCCACCTTGGTGGTCCGGGCGCTGGCTCTCAAGGAGGTCTCAACCAAAGATATTTTCCGGATTCTGGCCAAGGAATTCCGAGTGTCCATATTGCTGGCGCTATTGCTCGGCGTAATCGCCTTTGGGCGGGTTTTCTTTTTTGGCGGCGGATCGAGCATCCCTGACAGCTTTTCACTGGCTCGGATCGCCTTAGCCCAAGTTTGCCAAAAATCCCAGATTGGGGGTTATTTTGGCCCTAAAATCAACCTATCTACAGATATAAGCAGTTGATTTTTCAGTGCTCAGGCCTTGTTTTTGGCGTTTGTAGTGACCCATGAATGCATTTTCTGCTTTACAGGCGGTTCTATAAGTGGTATGCCTCTGAGCATGTATATTAAACGGGTACGTAAATCCAATCGCCACTCCAAAAAGGTCTACGAGTATTTGCATCTCGTCGAAAACGTTCGGACAAAGAACGGACCGAGACAGCGCTTGATCCTCAACCTCGGAACCGTCGACCTCTCACCGGAACACTATAAAGACCTGGCCAACTGCATCGAGGCCATGCTGAGCGGCCAGCAGCATCTGTTCAATGTGAATCCCCAGATCAGTAAG
>LR026961.1:1419111-1431539 GCA_900498135.1 uncultured Desulfatiglans sp. | reverse complement strand
GCTGGCCTACCACATCCTGCACGTCATTGAACACAAGTTGCGCCTGTGTGGCGACCATCGCTCATGGCTCACCGTCCGAGATATCCTCTCGACCCACCAACGCCTGACCATCGAGTTCAATGTCAAAGAACAGGATACGGTCCAGCGAAAGCATCTGCGCCTCTGTAGCAGCGCTGAACCCGAACATCAGGAAATCTATCAGCACCTGGGGCTAAAGGAGACCCCCATGCCGAGAAAAGTAGCGACCGTAAAATGAGTAGTGACCATAAAATCGGCTAACATGTTGAAATATCAGCTTTTGGTAAAAAAAATGGCAAACTTGGGTTAGCCATCTCGCTTGCACTTGGGTTGCAGGTAGTCACATCCACCCTGGTAGGTGCGCTTCTGCCACTGGGCGCGGCCAAGATGAAATGGGACCCGGCCGTGGTCGCCAGCCCGGCCCTGACCACCGTCGTGGATATCACAGGTTTGTTGATCTATTTCACCACGGCCAAGTTGCTTCTTGGAATCTAAAACCGCCTATGGTTTCAAGTCATTGCGAGGATAGCTTTGGCACATGCCTCAACCGACGGGAATTCGTCGGTTTCGAGGACGGGGCCGCGCATGCCGCGGTAAGCAGGAAGCGTGGTCTGATGGTAGGCCAGAAAATCCTCGGGCAGAGACCTGATGTCGTTTTCCACCAGGCGGTTGATGATCCAATCGGCTTCCTCGCGGGCATCGGTATTACCGGGCAGGAACTCGATCACCAGATCAAGGCCGGGCCCGGGCCCCTGGACCCATACGCCGACAGGTTCGTACCGCGGGTCCCGGATACGTTCGCGCAGAGCATGCTCAATCATGTAACGCAGTTTCATTCCCATTCCTCCGCGATCTGCCGGTGTTCGGTCATCAGGTCCGCATCGATCAGGGAGAACCGATCCCGGTTCCGCATCTTGTACCTCCGCCAATGGCTCCAATCTGAAGCCAGTTCCGGCTCCTGATCCGGGAAGATCAACTCGATGTGGTACTTCCGGTTGCGGTCATCAAC
The DNA here is from genome assembly GCA_900498135.1 of uncultured Desulfatiglans sp. Classification (NCBI taxonomy): domain Bacteria; kingdom Pseudomonadati; phylum Thermodesulfobacteriota; class Desulfobacteria; order Desulfatiglandales; family Desulfatiglandaceae; genus Desulfatiglans; species uncultured Desulfatiglans sp. Next base: position 1,430,512 of record LR026961.1, on the reverse strand, counting down.
GAGATCGAGCAAATAGGTGTCCCCCTGGGACCAGCCGACTACCTTGACGGTGTGCGCGTGCTGGAATCCTTCGTCGTAGCCGACCGTTTTAACGAAGAGCCAGAAATCAACCCGCTTGACTTCACCCTCGGCATCGAAGTACGGGGCCACACGGATTATGGTGTAGCTGTCCACGATGCCGAGGCGCACAGAGTCCCGACCGGGTTCGACCAGACTCATCCAGGAGCCGCCGTCGTTGAACGGTGCGAACAGGTCCTGGAGTTTGGCTTTTTCCTTCTCGATGAACTCCTTCATAATCACCTCACCAGCACGATGTCCTCGACCTTGCGGCCGTCGGGCAACTCTGAAATCCTGCGTTTCAAGAATGCATCGACCAGGCGTTTTTTCTCCCGGTCGCTGCCCACTACGATCACGTCAATGTTGTCGAGCAGGGTGACCGAGTACTTGAAAATGGTCTCATTGCCGCCCCTCCTGGCGAACTGTTTCCATTCAGTCGGTGTGCTCCCGCGATGGTTCGAAACGTATTCGTCCCGAACGCGCCCGAAGGCGTCGTGGTCGTAACTGATGGCGTCCATGCGTCGGAGCATGCGCTTTTTGAAATACAGCCCCACATCGGAGGACCGCCCGGCGGTCGGCAGCTTCTTGATGCGGGCGAAAAAGTAGCTGGCACCACCGGTGTCCATATCCGCCACAGGCGACATGCCGCCGACCGGAATGCCTGCACGAAGTTTTTCCACGGTGCTCACCATCGCGCCGTTGTTGTCCAACACCGTCTCAATGAATGAAGGCAGGTCCTCACCGTTGGTCAGCCGGTGATAAAGGCCGTAACCCTTCATCTGCTTTTCAAGATCATCATCCGACAGGTCAAAACGGTATTGATGGCGATATCCACCGCCTTTAGCGACGCCTTTGAAGGCGAGCTGATGCTCACCCAGAGGGTCGTATCCCGACATCCGGGTCAGGTCCTTGACACCCAGACGCTTCTCCCAGAATCCCCGCATCTCGCGGATGCGTTCTTCCTTGCCCGCCGCCCTGCGGTCCAGTTCCTCCACCATGCGTTTGTATTCCGAATCACGGTCGGCTTTGGTGAGATAGGCCTGTTTGTGGAGATAAAGCAGCTCCGCATCCTCTGGCGTGGAGGCCCCCGCCTTGATGCCCAGAGATTCCATTCGCTCGAAAGCTCGCTCGACGCTCTTGCCATCGGGTCGGTCCGGGAGCACCAGTTCGAATTCCCCTTGCTGGGCATAGAGGTTCTTATTCGACCATGGCCTGTAGACGCCGCGGACTCCATCCCCGAAATCGATTTCATACTGCTCGCCGGCCTTCATACCGCGTCCGCCGAAAAGAGCCGAATTGTCGACGCCGTCTTCGAGCACGACAATCTCGCCGTTTTTGATTTGCCGGCGCGGCTGACGCACCTTTGTTCTGCGAACGGTAAACAGGGCGTCCTTTTGCTTCTTGCTTCGGGTCGCGCGTTTCTTCAGATAGGTCTCGAAGCGCTGGTCGATGGTCTTCTTCTCATGCGCAGCTTGCTGGACTCTTTCGATCCAGGAGATGTAAGTATCCGCCATCTCCCGGATGTCCTGATCATTGGAATTGCTCAAGCGCCGGAGCGCCTTCAAGTGGTCCGAGACCTTCTTCAAGGTCGCCTGGTTGTATTTTTGATCCTGGGCGTGGTGGTTGATGGTCTTCACCGCGGAAAGAATGTCACCGGCGAACAGATCCTCCGGCAACGCCTCGCCGACGCGTGCGGACGCCGTATCGACACCCGCCTTGCGCAGCGCATCCATGAGCTTTCCTTCGGCCTCCGGACGAACCTTCATCTTGACCACTGTCCGCTGTCGCCCTTTCAGGGTCTCGACAAACACCAAGGCGTTCTGGTCTTCGATGTCCTCCTCGTCGAAGGGAAGAGCTTTGCCCTGCCAGCCCAATCGACGAGCATCTTCGAGGAGCGCCTCCTCGGCTGCACCGAGACGTTTCTTGGGCAGGGCATCGAGTACGTCGTCAAAGCGGAAATCCTTTCGACCGAGAACATCGCCGTAGAACGATTCGAAATCCCGGCGCAGGTTCCGCTTGCGGGCCAGTGCGGTCTCATAAAACGCCTGCTTGCGGCCCGCGTCCCCGCCGAACCGTCCTTCCGCGTACGGCCGCAAGATCGCGAGATAGTCCTCGTCGGGAATCTTTTCCACCTCGCGGATGTACCGCAGCGTCACCGTGGGGTCGATCTCGGTTCTGCCCTCTTTGACCGTTCGGAAAAGCGTGTTGTAGAAGGGCTCCTGTTCTCCGTAGCGGGCGTTGGGGTGGTAGTCGACGGCGAGTCGGTCCTGTCCCAGGTGTTTGAAAAGCTGACCTTTGTCAATCCCGTAGACCTTGCCGTCCTTGCCGCGGAGAAACTGCTTGGAGTGACCGTCATGGTTTGAGATGAGCCAGTCGATGACGTGCTCCCGTTGAATCTGCTCGATGTCGAGGGTGGTGAGATCGGTAGGGTCCAGGCCGGCGAAGTCCAACTGCGCTTTGAGATCGGTCCGCCACTTCTGGATGGAGCCGAGGCGTCCATTCAGGCGGATGGTGCGGACCTCGACGGCGTCCGGATCGATGAGCCTGCCGATCTTGTATGCAGCTTCCTCACCGTAAGCGATGAACTCATCGCCGGGCCGCTCAACGGGTTTGAAAAGCCATCGTTCGCCTTTTTCGTCGGTCCAGAATTCCTTGCTGTGCGCGCCCCCGACCTGCGCCTTGCCCGTGTATTTGAAGCTTTCCGGTTTGCCCTTGTCGGTCCATGCCCCGTCCACTTCTTCGAACGCCGCACCTTTCTTGGAAAAAACAGGCGGTGACGGTTCCGAGGGCTTTGGCGCTGTCGCCGGCTTGGGCTTGACGGCCTTTTTCTTGCCGCCATGCTTTCCGAGCCAGGTCGCATGCTTCTTTCCGATAACGGCCTTGGCCGCTTCCACCTTGGCCGTGTCCGTCTCGGTGAACAGCGTGACCAATTCGTCCTTGTTGGCCCACTGCCAGTGCTTGACCTTGGTCTCCTTGGCCAGGGTCTTGAGGTCGCCCACCTTCATGGATGCGACATGGTCGCGGAAAAGCTTCTTTTTGAGGGCGAGCTCCTTGGCGTGAGATTCAAGCAGTTCCTGGGGCAGGTCCGCGCCCCCGGCAACAGCCTTTTCGGCCTCCTTCACCGCAGACAGAAAATCGGCGTACCCGGACGGTGTTTCCGGCACCACCACCTTGGCGGCCGCCTGATCGAGGGTTTCTTTCGCCTTTTTGAGCGCCTCCTTCTTTGCCGCCTCGACAGCCTCCTGTTTGGCCTTTTCGGCCATTTCCTCCCCGGCGGCTTTCTGCAGGGCATTGATGAGTTGCTGCTTATTTTTAAGCGGGCCGATGTGGTGTTTCTTCTTGGCCGCGATGAGTGTCTGGCCCTTCAATCCTGAGTGGTCGACTCCGGGCTCCAGTTGATCGAGCAGATCGATGACGTCCTGCTTGGTCATGTTCAGAGAGACACTTTTGGTCTTGGCCATCTCTTTTAGCTCGGCGACCGTCAGGTCTTGCAGTCCGCCGGTCTCCGGGACTTTCTTCAATTGCTCGGCCAACAGTTGAGCCTGTTTCAGCGCCGCCTGTTTTTCAGCCAGGAGATCGACCAACTCCTCTTTGGTGCGCAACAATCCGATCTTGTGATCCTTCAGCTTCGCCTTCAGGGCGGTTCCGGTGAGATCGGAGTGGTCGATACCCGGCTCGACCTGGTCGAGCAGCTTGATGAAGTCGGACTTGGTACGGGCGATGGAAACGCCGTTCTGTTTCGAGAGGGTCTGAAGCTGCTTCACGGTGAGGGTGTTCAGGTCCGCGACCTTTCCGGTCTCGAAGGCACCTTTGAGCTTGGCGTCCTCTTCGGACTTCGCCTTCGCCTGCGTTTCGACGGCCTGGGGTGGAAGGATACAGGCATCGGGTTCAGCCGCGGCTTTCGCCCCCAGCTCTCCTCCGCATATCACCAGCGGCCATGCCACCACACTGGTGCACCGGCAGTTGGGATGGGCGGGCTGAGTCGGAAAACGGCCCGTATCGTAGACCTTCCCGTCCAACGGACCGCAGATCGGACAAACCCGCTCATCCTCCATGGTCATCCACTCGAGCTTGCGGACGCCGACCAGGTCGTGGAACTTGATCCGCCCCTGGTTATGGGCCCGCAGCACCTCGGTGCGTGCGATCACCTCCATCCGGTACTGGGCCTTGCTGAACACCTTCGAGCCCGCGTGCCGGAACGACTCGGGGTCCTTCACGACGCGACCAAGATCGCGGGCGATGTCCTCGACGCCTTTTCCGGTGGCGACGCCGTTCATCACGGTCCGCTTGATGCCGTCGGCCAATTCGCGGTGGACGTCTCCGGCGAGCACCAGGTTGTAGTTGGTCATGAAATCGAGGGCGTCGGTGTCGACGATGGTGAAGACGCTGGTGGCGAGCTTGTCGATGCCTTCGGGAGTCAAGTCACGGTAGAACGGCAATTGCGCCGCGGCGAATTCATCGATGCCGCGGTAGATGCCTTGTCGGAAAGAGGCTTTCGCCGTCTTCCGGAAAAGCAGNGTCTGGTCCCTGTGTAGTCGGGACGTGGCCTCCCGGATATCCGCCTGGAGTTTCCTGAGGCCTTCCAGGGCGGCCAGCTTGTTGTCGGGAAGCGAGCCGAGGCTCTTGTACCGGAGAATGGCGCGACGCACCTCGTCTTCGGCGTCGGCAAGCATGGCGGTCAATGCGGCGACCGTCTGCTCCGTGTACAGGTTTCTCGCCCGGACGCTTTGTTCCGTGGCCCGTCGTATGGCCTCGGCCTGGGAGACCGGTTTCTTGGCAGCGAGCGCACCGATCATTCCCCGCACTCCCGGCAGGCCGTGGTCTTCCGGGACCCTGCTCCCTTCTGTTCGGATGGCGTTTCCGAAGGAGCGGCCTTGGCATCGAAGAAGCGGCACGCCGGGGCGTCGAAGGTGGTTTCGTTTCGTTGGACCCGGCAGTGGTTGAGATCGCCGTCGAAATGCGCGCAGTCGTCGCAGACGGCGTCTCCTATACCGCCCCGGGCGTAGGGTCCTCCCCAAGAAGCCTCCGTCCGGCTTCCGACGGGGTTCTTCGCCGGGTCGAGGCCGAGCATCTCCTGCGCCGTTTCGATGCCCATGATCCCGGCCGTCACCATATCGACGATGGGCTTGATCTGCTTTTCATCCAGCAGGTCGACTGAGCGCTTCTCGGTTTCGCGGTTGGCCGATTCGATGTCGGGGTCGAGGTCCATTTTGAGCTGGAGACTGGATCGGCTGATGAGCTTTCGGTCGTACAGCTCGATGAGCAGGCGTTTGAAATCGACGGCGTCGGTGGGGTCGAGGTCGTTGAACAGGAACTGGATGGTCTTGTCGCTCCAGCCGTTCAGTTCGAGCCAGTCGTTGAAGAGCCAGTCCAGGATGGCACGGGCCGCCTGCTTTATTTCCCGGATCATTACCAGCATCTTCTGGAGGCTGACCGAGGCGGTGGCGAAATTCGGGCCGTCGCCGGTGACGAGGGAACGGGAGAGCCCCAGCGCCACTACGATGTCCTCTTTCACCTCCTTGACCTTGTCCTCGACGTTGAGAACTTGGCCGTCGGTGCCGTGCGTCTCGACTGTGACGTAGAACGGAACGACGAGACCGCTCTTGAGGTCCATCTTGTTGACCATGTCCCGGACCTGTTCCAGCATCTTCTGGTCGGGCATGACCATCTTCTGGCCGAAAGCGCCGCCGACTTTGAGCAGTCGGAATGGGGTCGTCCACCGCTTGGCGATGGCCTGTTCGGCCCGGCGATAGTCGCGCAGCAGCTCGATGGATTGGAACGCCGGGAGCACCATCGAGTTGCCGCGCGGCGAAAACGAAGGCGCATCCCACTTGAGATGAAGCACCTGGTCGACGGGCAGGTCCAATCCTTCACCCACACCGGGATGGTCTTCAGGGAATTGACGGACTTCGGCAAGTTAACCCTGCGCGTATTTGACCTTGATTGAAACCGGGTTGACGCAGACCAGTTCTTCCAGGTCTTTGCCGTCCTTGGTGTAGCGTTTGAANCCGACGGCGTCGCCTTTGACCAGAAGCTGGAGAATCATATCCTTGACGAAGGCGGAAACGCCGAGTCGGTCGGACAGATCAGCGGCCTCCCATTTCACCTTCTCGTCGTCGCCGGCGATCTTGATCTCGTCACCCACTGCGAAGGTGCGCCACGAGTTTATGCAGTTCTTAACCAACGGCTCTTCGAGGTAATATTCCCAGGCCTTGGAAGCCCTATCCTCCCAGGTTGCCGGGACGGCCTCGGAGGCGTTGACCTTGCTGAACACGGATGAGTCGAGCGCCGCGGCCGCCGCCATGGGAACGACCACAAATCCGTCCGTTTGCATCGCCGGGTCGTCGTCAACCGCCGCTGTGGTCGAATTGCCGGGTTGTTGGTCGGTTCGCTCTTCCACCGGGGTCCTCTCGGTTTCTTGCCGTTGTGGGCGCGACATTCGCGCCGTGTGGCGGGGAAAGCCCGCTCTGCGGGTTATCTACCGGAGACAGGGGGAAAGCGTCGAAGGCGGCGGTCGGACGAATCGTCCCCATATCCGCACAAGGTAACCGTCAGAGCTACCCATCTTTTTGACCGAGCGGATCTGGGGTATCCTCCGTTTCTGAACCCAGCGGCCGAGTAGCCGCCATATCAGAAGCAGAGGAGGAATCCCCATGACGAAAGCAGATCCCCGAGCGCATTGGAGCAAGATCATGCAGGCGCAGGCCGCGAGTGGGCAGACCATCAAGGCCTTTTGCGCCGAGCGTAAAATCAGCATCCATCAGTTTTATGCCTGGCGGCGCCGCTTGAAAGCCGGCATCGACCAGCAGCAGCAAACCAGAGCATTCCTTGAACTGGTTCCTGCCAAGCATGAAGAGAAAGCCCTGATCCGGATCCATGTCGGAGACCAGCTCTGGATTGAAGTACCCCAAGGGTTCCATCCACCGACACTCCTTTCCGTCATCGAAACCCTGTCAAGAATCGGTCATGGCGCATGCTTGCCCTGAGCGCTGTCACCCATATTTATTTGTACCGGTCTGCCTGCGACATGCGCCGGTCTTTTGACGGCCTGTGCGGCCTGATCCGCTCCGAGCTCCGAGCCGATCCCCTTTCGGGTTCTCTCTTTGTCTTCTGTAACCGCCGGCGCACCATGGTCAAGATCCTTTATTTTGAGGGTGACGGCCTGGCGATATGGATGAAGCGGCTCGAACGGGGGTGTTTCAGCCTCCCGCAGCTAGGTGCCTCAGACGGACGGATTGACCGCCGGCAACTGATGCTCCTGCTTGAAGGGGTTACACCAAAAAAAGTAAGCAAACGCTATGTTTATCAATGATAAATATTGACAAATGATTTATTTTATGCTTTATATGCTGACATGGTATCCACCCTGCCAGAGGCGATCGCGCTGATCGAAGAAAGAGACCTTCAGATCGAAGAACTGACCAAGCAGCTTCGATCCAGGGAGCTGTCCCTGCGTATGCTCCAGGATCAGGTCGAGAAACTCATCCGCAGGGTCTACGGCCGACGTTCCGAAAAAAGCCACCCCGACCAGCTCATGTTCGATTCCTTGCTGATGGATGTATCCAATCAGCCTTTTGTACGTGAGCCCCTCGTGGAACTGCCCGAGAGCAGCCTGCCCCAGAAAGCCAAACCGAAGACATCCAAACGGAACCATCCGGGCCGGCTGCCGATTCCTGAGCATCTCGAACGGGTCGAGATCGTTCTGGATATCCCTGAAGAAGAGAAGGTCTGCCCCGAAACGGGCGAGCCCCTCAAGCAGATCGGTTTTGAGGTTTCCGAGAAGCTGGAGTACCGTCCCGGCAAGCTGATCGTCAACGTGTACAAGCGTCCCAAGTACGCCTCCCCGGACAGCACAGCCGAAGTGGGCGTGCTGACCGCTCCCATGCCCGACCACCCGATCGAGCGGTGCAAGGCCGATGTAGGGCTCATTGCCTATATCCTCGTCAGCAAGTTCGCCGACCACCTGCCCCTTTACCGTCAGGACGGGATCTTCGAACGGGAGGGAGTCGACATCCCCCGGGCCACCCAGAGCAGCTGGATCATGCAAACTTACGAGGCAGTCAAGATCCTTGAACAGGTGCTCAGAGCGGCCGTGCTCGAAACCGACGTCCTCTTTACCGACGATTCCATCATTCCGCTTCAGGTCAAGGGCAGCGGAAAGGTGAAAAAGGCCCGGCTCTGGGTCTATGTCCGCGGCGGACCGGACCCCCCGTTGGTCGTTTTCGAGTTCTCCCTGGATCGAAGCAAGCAAAGGCCCTTGAATTTCCTGGCCGGCTACCAGGGCTATGCGCATGCGGACGCCTACAGCGGCTACGATGAACTGTTCCGTCAAGACGGTATCATCGAGGTGGCCTGCTGGGTTCATGCCCGCAGAAAGTTCGACGAGGCGGTATCCTCTCGTCCGCAGGAAGCGACAGAGATGATAGTCCGTATCGCTAAACTATATCGGATCGAGAAAGAATGCATTGATCTTGACCCGATTGAGCGCTCCAAGGCCAGGCAGATTCATGCTGCGCCGGTCATCGAGGGGATCTTCGCCCGGCTCGAGGAACTCAAGGCGGCGACCATTCCTTCTGAGCCCCTGCGAAAGGCCGTCGACTATACCCTGAACCAGAGAGCGGCCCTGAAGCGATACCTCGAAAACGGGTGGCTTAAACCCGACAACAACACGGCGGAAAATGCCATCAGACCACTCGCGCTCGGACGCAAGAACTGGATGTTCGCAGGCAGTGAGCGTGGTGCGAGAGCCGCAGCGCTTTTCCTCGGGCTTATCCAGTCCTGTAAAGCCTGCAATGTCAACCCCTGGGAGTATTTCAACGACATGCTTCGCCGGATCATGCACCATCCTGTCAGCCGACTGCGGGAACTCCTCCCTGATCGATGGCAGCCTCTGACTAAAGACCAGGACGGTTTGATCCTTCCCTCCGGTTCGTAAACTCCAGATCTTCATCTGGGCAACCCCCGTTTCACGGAGCCTGGCGGCAAAACTTCATGGTTGCCGCCAGGTTTCCCGGGGGACTGCCTGCTCTCACGACTAGCAAAATGATCTGCTGGCCGTTCCTGTGAAAAAATTCCTGCAGTCGAAGACCTGCACCGTTGCGGCCACGCCATCAAAATGGGACGTTTCCATAACCTATTACCGCGGATGCCGCCAATCTTACACCCATGCGCAATCCTGCGCCAGGTGGGTAGCTCTGACGCTTACGAATAGGTGGTGGTCATCAGCTCGCTCATACCGCCACCCCCGCTTCGGCGGCGGGCGCTGCCCGATGCTTGGAGGCACAGGCGCAACCCGACGGCTGAGATCGTTCGATCAGGACCGAGCGTTCGCCGTATTCCTTGGTGGCGAAGCCAGTGAAGATGCGGGCAAGGTCGCTGCCGACATCGGTGGAGGCGTCGATCACGCAGGTGCGTCGGGCCTTGTCCAGATTGAACCGGCTCTCCATCCGCACACGGGAACGGCCATGCAGGCTTTCGACGGCCAGCATCGCCAGCATGAAAGTGTCTTCCAGTTCCTGGGCCGGGACCGACTCGTCAAAACGGTACTTGTAGGTGTCGTGAGTCATGGTTGAACTCCTCTTTCGTTCAGGTTCAGATTTCCGAGGCCCCGGATAGCCGCACCATGCGGCACGGTGCTTACTTACCGGAGCCGGAGCCGATGCGTCGGAGATCACAGGTAGTCCTCAAGCCCGGCCTCGCGGAACGCGTCCCGGAGCTTGCTCAGCCGGTCGTAGAGGGTGGTTCTGGGGATGCCCATCTCCCGGGCGATTTCGGCCATGGTGCTGTCGTGCAGGCGCACGCACAGATCCCGGAGCTCTTCCGGCAACGAGGCGATGGCCAGGTCGAGATCCATGCGGATCTCATGGGCGAGACGCTCCCTTGTCTCGCGGGTGCCGCTTCCCAGAGAGCCTTCGCTGTCCAGGAAGTCGATCCGCTCGGTGGTGTCGCCTTCGCCGTTGTCGAGGGGTTCGTTGAGTGAGGTTTGGCAGAGCCGCCAGTCCCGGCATTGGGCGAACCGGGCCTCCAAAATGGTGGAGATGTGACGTTCGACGATCCTGGCCATGAAGGTGGTCTTCTTGGCCTTGGCGGGATTGAAATGCCGCATCCGCTGCAGCAGATCGATCATCAGTTCCTGTTCGAGGTCGGGTCTGTCGTCCTCGGTGAATCCGGCCTTGCCTACGAGTTGACGTGCTTTGTGCCGAGTGAGGTCGGCGGCATACTTGTCGATGCCGTCGTAAGAATTCTGTGAAACCATCGGGGCCTCCTCGGAGCGAGGAGGAGGTCCGCGTGGGTGTCGGCACGGGCCAGATCACAGGACAAAGCTGTCGCGTGGGCGAAGGGGTCGCAGGTACGCCGCCAATTGCCGTATTCGGCTCGGCGACACCCACAACAGCCTCCGCCATGCGTCCAGCTTGTTGTCCAGTGTCTAAGGGTTCAGGTCGTTACGTGTTCAGGCTGCCCGTTCCTCGATACGCATCAGGAACGGGAGACCGTGCTTGATCTCGAGCAGGCAGACTTTTCCGCTGCCCATCTGCGCGAGGTGCTCCAGCAGCGCCACGACCTCTTGCTTGAGAATGAAGTCATCCTGGTCGCGCTCGGGCCGGGGACCGCTCTGTCCGCCCAGCTTGATCTCGCGCTCGATGACCGTTTCAGGGGTGAGTTCCGGCTCGCCATCGCGGACCGGAATGTTGGTGATGCGGCCGAAGTTGATGTCCTGCATCAACTCGATGAGTCGCCGCTTCGGTGGGGTGAGGTGTGCTTTGCTTGTCTGGTTCATGCCGAACCTCCTTCATTTCTGGACCGACCGGGAGACAGGTCCGGCATGAATTTCCCGGGTGGCGGTCGTGAACTTTTTGTGTTCACCAGACCTGTCACCCTGCTTTGGCGAATTTTCGTTGCGACCCCCAAAAACGCCCTGGCTCAAGAAGGAGGAAAGCCCGTAACCCAAGTTTGCCAAAAATCCCAGATTGGGGGTTATTTTGACCCTAAAATCAACCTATCTATAGAGATAAGTACTTGATTTTTCAGTATCCAGGCCTTGTTTTTGACATTTGTAGTGACCCATCAATGTATTTTCTGCTTTACAGGCGGCTCTATAAGTGGTATGCCTCTGAGCATGTATATTAAACGGGTACGTAAATCCAATCGCCACTCCAAGAAGGTCTACGAGTATTTGCATCTCGTCGAAAACGTTCGGACAAAGAACGGACCGAGACAGCGCTTGATCCTCAACCTCGGAACCGTCGACCTCTCACCGGAACACTATAAAGACCTGGCCAACTGCATCGAGGCCATGCTGAGCGGCCAGCAGCATCTGTTCAATGTGAATCCCCAGATCAGTAAG
>LR026961.1:659546-702046 GCA_900498135.1 uncultured Desulfatiglans sp. | reverse complement strand
ATGTTCTTTTTTGCCCATCTCGGCGTCCATCTGCACATCTGCCTGCAAAGACGGCTTGCTGATCTCCGCTCTGAAATGATGGAGGATCTTTGGGGAATGGACGCCGCAAGGTTGGGCTTCGGGGCATTAATGTGGGTTGCGTGTTGTGAACGATCGACCTGAACGGATGGGAGGAGTTGCGAGCGGGGCATCTTGCCCTTACCGGGATCTTTATATCTACGCTCTGGAGGGGAGGGTCCTTCGCGCTGATGAGTCGGGATTTGGATCTGAATTCATCGGCAATTGGGTGGAAGGAGACAGTTCATTTCTCTTTTTCAAGGAACCTGCCGATGAACGGGTCGCCCGTTTGCTTGCACAACGTCCTGAACTCGCGCTGAGCGAGCGGTACCAGTTTGATTATGAGGAGTGGCAGGGCGGGGGGCTGGATTGTCTATCCGCAGGAGGGGTTACCTTCCGGGCGCCGTGGTCCCGGGCCGGAACAGATGACGGCAGGACCCTGCTCCTCGACCCCGGAGTGGTTTTCGGAAACGGCGTACACCCGACGACCCGTGACTGTTTGAGCGCCCTGGCTGAGGCGCACGCGAGGTTTCCTTTTCATAGTGTGCTCGATCTCGGAACGGGGACCGGGATTCTTGCCCTTTTTGCCGTGGCCGTGGGTGCTGAGCGTGTCCTTGCGGTGGATCTGAATCCCCTGTGCGTCCGGACCGCCGTTCGGAACGTTGCCCTCAATGGATTTTCGGATCTGATCCAGGTAATGGAGGGGCGGGCAGAGGACTTTTGCCGGAACGGGGTCGACGTCGTGGTCGCGAATATCCATGCCGAGGTGATCAAAAGCCTGCTCGCCGTGGAGGCGTTTCTGCAAAGCCCGGTGCTCATCATCTCGGGTCTTTTGAGGACTCCTTTTCGGGAGATCCGCGAGAAGATCAGAGCGGCAGGCTATGACATACACAGGGTTTATGAACACGAGATGACGTGGCACACGCTTATGGCTGTGAGGCCGGCGGCTATCGACAGGGCCATGGGCCGATTCCCGGGTGAGTTTTGATCGAGGAGCTCCCGGCCCTGAAAGGGCACCACGGCTGCTTTTGGCAAGGGAGAGAACTTGAAGATGAACGAAAAGCGACGATATATCGAAAAACCTGTTGGCCACCACTGTTTTGGCTGTGGGACGGCCAACCCGGTGGGGCTGAACATGCAGTTCTATCCCTGCGGCGATATGCTCTGTTCCGATGTCGTCCTGAGGGGAGAGCACGTCGGCTGGGAAAACATCGCGCACGGCGGTATCATTTCGACCTTGCTGGATGAAATCATGTCCTGGTCGATCATCTACTTTCGCAGGGTGTTTTTCGTTACGCGGAAGATGGAGGTGAAATACGTCGCCCCCGTTCCTGTAGGGGTTCCGTTGACCGCCAGGGGACGCATCGTGGATCCGACTGACCCGCGGCATCTCAAGCTGGCCGGCGAACTGGTCGATGCCGAGGGGCGGGTTCTTGCGAAATCCAAGGGGGATTTTGTGGAACTGTCGCTCGAAAGACTGCCAGGGGTGCCGGAGGTGGTAAAAGAGGAAATGATGCGGCTGTTCTCCATTTATGCATCCACCGGCAACGCTCGGAGGCCTGCGGAAGGGGCCGGGAATGGATAAACGGCTCGTTTCGGTTGTCCGCTATGATGAGGCGGCCCGCTCCGTCGAAAGGGCCGTGGCGCTTTGCGACGGATTAAAGGGCGTCCCACGGGACGCAAGGACCTTCATCAAACCGAATATCGTCTTTTGGACCCGCCACGTACCGTTTCCCAAATGGGGGGTCATCACCACTTCCCGTGTGGTGGCGGATGTGGTGGCTGTTTTAAAGGCCTACGGGATCGAACATGTGACCATCGGAGAGGGGATGGTGACCTACGATCCGAAAGATGTCGCGACACCGGCCCATGCCTTCGAGATGCTCGGCTATCGCCGGCTTGAAGAGCGTTATGGGGTCCGATGCGTGAATATCCACGAACGTCCCTTCAGAACGGTGGATCTCGGGGAGGGCATCCGCGCAAAGGTCAACGCGGATATCCTGGAAAGCGATTTTGTCGTGGACCTGCCGGTACTCAAGACCCATTCTCAGACGGTTGTGAGCCTCGGGGTCAAGAACCTGAAAGGCTGCCTGAGTATCGCTTCACGGAAGTTCTTTCATGATACGAGGGATGGACTTGATCTGCACCGGAAGGTGGCCGGGCTGCCTGGCATGCTGCCGGAGCGTTCTCTGACCATCCTGGATGGAATTTTCACGAACGAGCGTGGCCCCGGCTTCGACGGGCGGATCAGGCGGAAGGATATCCTGGTGGCCTCTGCGGACTGGCTCTCCGCCGACCTGGTGGGGGCGGCCCTGCTTGGCTACGCCCCTGAAGAAGTGCCGCATCTCGACTATCTGGTGAAGAAAATGGGCCGGGCGTCGGATCTGGGAGATGTCGAGATCCGCGGAGAAAAGATCGCGGATCAGCGTCTGCTGCATGCCTATGCCTTCCCTTATACGAAGGACGGCTCGCTGCCTGTGCCCATGAAGCGCATGGGCATCGAGGGGTTGGCTTACCGTCAGTATGACCAAACCCTCTGTACCTACTGTGCCCTGCTCAGCGCGGCCCTCGTGCCGGCGGTCGCCAGGGCATGGAAGGGGGAGCCCTGGAACGAAGTGGAGGTGCTGACCGGCAAGGTAATGCGCCCGACACCAGGAAAGAAAAAGACGATCCTGCTTGGCAAATGCATATATCTGGCCAACCGGAATCATCCTGATATCGCCGAGATGCTCGCTGTGAAGAGCTGTCCTCCCTCGCCGGAGGAGGTCGTGGATGTCTTCCACCGCGCCGGAATCCTCATCGAGCGGGGCTTGATAGAGGACATCGAGGCGGTTCCAGGCTTGTTTATGCAGAAGTACGAGGGCAAACCCGAGTTTGACGAAGGGCTTTTCAGGATTCCTTGATGCTGTCCTGCCAGCCGTGGATGCCGATGAGGTCCACGAAGCGGCATCCGCCCAGCCCCTTTTCAATGAACTGGCCGTTTTTCCGGGTGATCTGAACGAGTTCCTGGCTGTATCGATTGCCGAGGGGAATGACCAGCCGGCCGCCTTCAGTCAGCTGATCCAGCAGGGGCTGTGGTATTTTGGGGGCGCCGGCGGCGACGATGATGGCGTCGTAGGGTTCGTACTCCTTCCATCCGAGTGTGCCGTCGAAGGCCTTGAAGAAGATGTTTTTGTATCCCAGTTCGACCAGAACCCGCTTCGCATTTTCCATCAGCGGCCGAATTCGCTCGATGGTGTAAACCCACCGGGACAATTCGGCCAGAATCGCCGTTTGATAACCGCTTCCCGTGCCGATCTCGAGGACGTTTTCATCGCCTTTCAGTTCGAGGGCTTCTGTCATCATCGCTACGATGTAGGGCTGGGATATGGTCTGCCCATGCCCGATCGGCAGGGGGTAGTCATTATAGGCTTCGCCGACGAGGGCTTCCTGCACGAAGCGGTCGCGCGGGATTTTGCCCATGGCCTGAAGCACACGCGCGTCGCGGATGCCGCGGGTAATCAACTGGTTCTTGACCATTTTCTCCCGCGCAAGACGATAGTCGATCCGTCCGTTCATCGTTTCTCCTGCTGTGGCCCTGACTGTTGCCATCGAGGGATGGTCCGGGGTACGGGCTTATTTTTCGATCCAGCATCCGAATCGGTCCTGACACCCTATTCTCTATCACATGTTCTCCGTCGAAGCAATCCGGTCCGTGCGGGCCTCACGCAAATCGGGTTGGATGAGAATGCCTCCGGCCGCCGGAGCTTCGAAGCAACTTGACATCCTCTCTGACGTACCTTAGCTTTAGGGATACTTTCAACGGCTTGCAGTCAAAAGCTTTTCATTGGATGGAATCCCAGAGGTTCAATCGAGGCGGCCGTGAGCGGCGATGGCTGACATGAAGAGGCATTTTCCCTTATGTGAGAAGGGGATTCAGGTGCCCTGTCAACATGTCTGAGGACCACAATTCTGATTTGAGCGGAGCGGAGGTTATAGGATGGATAAGTACGTTTGTACGGTATGTGGGTATGTCTACGATCCAGCTGAAGGGGACCCTGACAACGGCATCGATCCCGGTACAAGCTTTGCGGATCTTCCCGCCGACTGGACCTGTCCGGTTTGCGGCGCAGCCAAGGATCAGTTCGAAAAGGAGTAATCCTGGAGTGAGGCCTTGATTGAAAAACATGGGCAAGACAGAAAAGTACTTCGATCAGAACGAAGAATTGGTTTTTCTCAAACATGCTGTCGAGAATACCAATGAGGCCTTTGTCACGATCGACAAAGACCATAAGGTCCTGTTTTTCAACAAGGCCGCCGAGAGGATTTTCGGCTACGATCGGAAGGAGGTGCTGGGTCATGATCTGGACGTGATCATGGCCTCCACCTGCAGCCGAAATCACCGCGAGGCCGTGGCGCGCTACGTGGAGTCGAGGGTTCCACGGCGGATCGGGCATGAGACCGAGATCCTGGCGATGCGGAAGGGTGGAGAGATGTTTCCCGCATCCATCTCCTTTTCCGTCGCCGAGGTGGACGGGCGTATGATATTCACCGGCATCGTCCGGGATATGACCGAGACCCGCGCCCTTCAGGAAAAGATCATGCAGTCCGAGCGCCTGGCGGCTTTGGGTCAACTTGTCGCCGAGATCTCCCACGAGATCAAGAACCCGTTGATGATGATCGGCGGGTTTTCCCGGCAGTTGCTGCGCTCCGTCAGTGACTCGAAAGACAGGAACAAGCTCGAGATTATCTCCAAAGAGGTGAAGCGCCTCGAAAACCTGCTGGCCGACCTGAGGGAGTTCCACGGCAGGCGGGCTCTGGAGGCTGCCCCCGTCGATCTCCACAGGCTTCTGCAGGACACGGTCGCCATCGTGAGAGAAAACAATCCTGAGAAGGCTGTCAACATCGAACTGATGGAAGACCCAGACGGCCGGTTCGTGTTCGGGGACGAAGAGCGCCTGAAACAGGTGTTCCTGAATCTCATCAAGAATGCCAGCGAGGCGGTGGAAAGCGGAGGCAACATCCTGATCGTGACCCGGGTAGCGGACGACAAGGTCGCGATCGACATCCAGGACAACGGATGCGGCATCCCGGCGGAATACCAGGAGAAGGTTCTTTCCCCCTTTTTTTCCACCAAACAGAACGGGACCGGTCTGGGTCTGTGCATCTCGAAGCGGATCGTCGAGGAACATGAAGGAGGCGGCCTCGAGATCGACAGCCAGGTTGGACAAGGGACGACCATCCATCTGAAGCTCCCCCTGTACCGGGAGGCCAAGAGCGCTTAACAGGCTGGTGAAAAACGTCTGTTTGCCGCGTTACGCTCATTCCGTATCACTACAGCGTACTGAAAGGTACGCCCCATTCGGCGGGATTTCTCAAGACCTACACCCGGCCGTTTTTCAACCGCCTGCAGGCAATGGGTTTTTCGACACGCTGTCATTGGAACTCGTCGATACCATCCCCTGCGACCGGTTGAAGGAATGGATTCTCGTTCCGACCAATACCCTGCGTAGGGATGATTTTTCAGGCGGGCTTCCTGAGGAAGGAAGACGACCGGACAGGCATGACCGTCTTCTCCAAGGTGCCTCGCCTCGACAGGCCGGGTCCAGCACCGGCAGCGCCTGGCCAAAGGTGATCCAGGCGTGGGCGGAATGCGGATCCGCAAACTCGCCACCAAAAGCGGGCGCCAAGAGGGTGACCGATGGCCATTGAATCTCGAAAGAAATGCCGTGATTGCCGGGAATGTCAACACTGCGCCGCCAGCCGATGCCGGCAGTGTTTGAAGGGGAGGCATTCAGAGCCGGCTTCGCTTGGGCCCTTTCTCACGCGCGGGGATTATCTGGCCTGGCGCCTGGCGCGTGAAGAGGCTGACACAGGGAAAGGGTGCGAGGGGGAAGACGCTTGAAAGAGGCTCCAGTGGTCAACTTGAAGGCCTGCACCGACTGCGGTTCCTGTCTGGAGGTGGCGCCCGGGATTTTTGCGCGGCGGCCGGAGACAGGTGAGATTACGGTGCTCGAGAGGGATGACTACCCGGATGAAGACGTTCATGCCGCCGTAACGATCTGCCCGGCGGATTGCATCAGCCCGGGCGGTGGTTGAACGGTGCGGGGGTGGCTGGCTGACGGAAATTGTTCTTCTTCGGTTTTTTGCCATGTGATGAGCCTGGCCGGTTGATATCCACGAGGTGATGAACCTTGCTCTCTGCAAGCGGATAGTTTTTCGATCACATTACACAGGCGGCGGTATTTCAGCGATGCGATTTTTTATCACGGGTGGAAGCGGTTTTGTGGGCTCCAGCCTGACGGCCGGTCTGGTGGCGATGGGCGGGACCGTGACCATCCTCACGCGGCGGATCAAGGAAGATGCCGCTTCACAGGAGGGGGTCCGTTTCCTCGAAGGAGACCCGACGCAGGAAGGGCCCTGGCAGGATGCCGTGGCGGACCATGACGTCGTCATCAATATGGCCGGGGAGACAATCTTCCAGCGGTGGAACAGGGAGACCAAGCAGCGGATCTATGAGAGCCGCATCCTCACGACCCGCAATCTTTCGAAGGCGCTCACCCGTGCCTCCGGGCCCCCAAGGACGCTCATCAGCACATCGGCGGTAGGGTACTACGGCTTCAGCGGCTCGGAGGTTTTGGATGAATCCAGCCCGGCAGGCGAGGACTTCCTCGCGCGGCTGGCCCGCGACTGGGAGGCGGAGGCCCTGCGGGCCGCCGCAGGCGGGGTGCGCGTCGTCATCTGCCGCTTTGGAATCGTGTTCGGGCGGCGGGGTGGTGCGCTGGGGGAGATGGTGCCGATGTTTCGCAGAGGGTTAGGCAGTTCCCTGGGCTCCGGGCAGCAATGGATCTCCTGGATTCATGAAAAGGATCTGGTGGGGATCTATCTTCACCTGCTGGGCCGGTCGGAGATCTCGGGCGCCGTCAATTGCACCGCGCCCAATCCGGTGACCAATCGCGAACTGACCGAAACCCTCGCCACTGTCCTGGACAAACCGGCGTTTCTCCCCGCAGTCCCGGCCTTCGTCCTCAAATTGAAGATGGGCGAAATGGCTTCGATCCTCCTCAATGGCCAGAAGGTGTGTCCCATGAAATTGCTCGATATGGGTTACCGCTTCCAGCATCCGACGCTGGAAGACGCCCTCACGAATCTTCTGGCTTGATGGGTGGCGCTCTTGGGCAAGCGTTCACATGACATGCAGGTCGAGGGGCTGGCCCGGTTTCTGGACTACGTCCTGGGGCGTCAACCGGACGAGTTCGGCCTGGTCCCCGACGCCGACGGGTATGTTTCTTTCAAAGAGCTTCTGAAGGCGATCCAGGAAGATCCCGAGTGGCGCCAGGTGCGGCAGGGGGGCATCCGCGAGGTGCTGATGGGGGAGAAGAGGGGCTGGTTCGAGGCGGACGAGCGAAAGATCCGCGCCGTCGAAAGGTCGTGGGCCTTGCCCGGGAGCGGTATGCCCCTGAGCGAGGTCCCCAGGATGCTGTTTGCCGCGGTGAGGCAGAGGGCGCACCCCGTCGTGATGGAAAAGGGCCTGATGCCTCAGGCCGACCCTTTCGTGGTCCTTTCGGAGGACCGGGAGATGGCTGCGAGGCTTGGGCGCCGGCGGGATCCGGAGCCCGTCGTGCTGGAGATCCGTGCATCGGCCTCCAGGGCGAAAGGCGTCCGTTATTTCGGGTTCGGCAGGCTGTTTCTGAGTCCGGGCATCCCGGCCGAGTTCATCGCCGGACCCAAAGTCGATCAGGCGCTGCTCGAGGCGCGGGCGCTGCGCCGCGAAGCAAAGGAAAAGACGGCTGCACCGCAGCCGGATTTCACGCCCGGGAGCTTTCTGCTCGAGCCTCTGCGTGATCCGCAGGCTCAGCGGAAGCGGAGCGGCAGAAAACGGAAAGGATGGAAGGAGGAGAGCCGAAAGGTCCGTCGCGGGCGTTGACCCCGCTTCTTTTCGGGTTTTTCGCCATTGACACCAAGGCCCGCAACCGACCTGTAGCCTTCCGTCCCGAAAGGGCCTCCTTTGTCCATCTGGGCGTCAACCGTCCCTTTTGCTTGTGCCATGTGCCGCAGATCTCCCCAGCACAAACGCTCGAGTTCCTCGATATGGATCAGCCGGGACCCTCTGTTTCGAGCACCCTCCCCCACACCCCTTTTGGTGCGGTGCGTTCCGCCTTGACGGCCAGCAGCCGTCTCGATGCACCCGAGGCATCTTCGAAAAAGACCGGTACGTAGTTGTCGCTCGTCCCGTGCATCACCCTCTCGGTCTCCGAATGCCAGCCCTCCGTCAGGACCTCCAGCACGTTCCCGACACTCCTGCCGTAAAAATCCCTGCGCTTGCGCTCCCCAAGCGACCGGATCCGGGCCGCCCGCTCTTTGATCTCCGCCGGGTGAACCTGGCCCGCCATGTCGAAGGCCGCCGTCCCCTGGCGTCGCGAAAACGGAAAGACGTGCAGATAGGAGATGGGCAGATCCTCCAGGAGCCCCGCCGTCCGCTGATGGGCCTCCTCGTCCTCTCCGGGAAAGCCTGCCATGATATCGACCCCGATCGCGGCCTGCGGCAAAGCCGAATGGATCCGTTCCACCAGGCGCACGAAGTCCTGCGGCCGGTAGCGGCGGTTCATCCTCTCCAGGGTGGCGGCATCCCCGCTCTGGAGCGGGATGTGAAAGTGCCGGCACAACCAAGCCTCGCTCCCGGCCATCTCGATCAGGTCGGGGCCGATCTCGGTCGGCTCGAGGGAACTCAGCCGGATGCGTAGCGGGAGCCGCTCTCTGCGGATGGATTGGAGGAGCCCGGTCAGGCCGGCGCTGTGAGGGTCGCCGTTTCCGTATTTGCCGAGGTGAATGCCCGTGAGGACGACTTCGCGGTAACCGGCTTCGGCCAGGGTGGCCAGGGCGGCCAAGACCCCCGCCTCGGGAAGGCTCCGGTAAGGTCCGCGCCCGAAAGGGACGATGCAGTAACTGCAGAAGGCCTCGCAGCCGTCCTGGATCTTCAGGTAGGCCCTCGCACGCCCCGAGAACCGGGCGACCGGCATGGGATCGAACGGGAGACCCGGCCTCAGATCCGGAACGCTCACTCGGCAGGCACCCGTCCGCGGGTGGGTCGAAATCCAGTCGGGAAGTCCGGCCTTGAGCCGGTTCCCCGCGACGAGATCCAACCCTTCGATTCGGGCCAGCTCGTCGGGGGCGACCTGGGCGTAGCAGCCGGTGGCGACGACCCGCGCCGCCGGGTTTTCCCGGATGGCCTTGCGAATGGCCTGCCGCGATTGATGGACGGCCTGCTGCGTGACCGCACAGGTATTGACGATGACCAGATCGGCCGGGATTTGGACGGAGCCCTTCCTCCAGCCTGTGTGTTCGAGGGCTTCCTCCAGGAAGGCGGTTTCGTACTGGTTTACTTTGCAGCCGAGGGTGACGGTTTTGAAGACAGGTGCCATGTCATACGCTCTTCAGGATTGGGGCGGTCGCACGATCCAGCCGCCGCCGAGGACGGTTTCGCCGTCGTAGCAGACCAGGGCCTGGCCCGGGGTGACCGCCCACTGCGGTTCGCGAAAGGTGAGGGAGACCCGCTTCGAGCCTGTCATCTCGAGCACGGCGGGCGCGGCCTTGTGCCGGTAGCGGATTTGGGCGAGGACTTCGATTTTGCCTTGGATCGGCTTGATGCCGCCTTTCCAGACAAAGTCTTCGGCCACACCATTCGATGAATAGAGATCTTCCCGTCGCCCGACAACCACCTCGTTTTGTTGCGCCCGGATCTCCAGGACGTAATAGGGCCTGGGCGAGGCGATGCCGAGCCCGTGTCTCTGCCCGATCGTGTAGCGGTAGGCGCCGGAATGGGCTCCGACAAACGCTCCCCGGATGTCGATGATCCGACCCGGGGCGGCCGTCCGGCCGTTCCCCTCCTGGATCAGATGACGATAGTCCTCGCCGCCCAGAAAGCAGATCTCCTGGCTTTCGTGGCCGGGTTCGACGGGCAGGCCGAGCCTGACGGCCTCCCGCTCCACCTCGGCCTTCATCATCCTGCCAAGCGGAAACCGGGTCCTCGCCAGGATCGCCGCGGACAGCCTGTGGAGAAAATAGGACTGCTCCTTGCCGGGATCCGCCCCGCGTCCGAGCCGCGGCCGGCCGTCCTCCGCGGTCAGGACCGCGTAGTGGCCGGTGGCGATCGATGGGGCACCCATGCGGTCCGCTTCATCAACCAGCTGGGGGAATTTCACCCGTTCGTTGCACAGGACGCAGGGATTCGGTGTGAGGCCGCCGAGGTAGGCCGCCCGAAACGGTGTGATCACTTCCCTGTCGAACGCCTCACGCACGTCGCGGAGCACGAGCGGGATCCCGAGGTGTCCGCAGATCCTGCGGGTTTTCGCGATCAGCGCCTCGCGCGCGGTTTCCGGCCCGGGCAGGAGGAAGTGGACGGCACAGATGCGCCGTCCCTCTCTTTTCAGAAGGGCAGCTGCAACGGCGCTGTCGACCCCGCCGCTCACGGCGACCAGGATATCGATCGGGGGGTTCATCCGGGCAAGGCCTCGGGGCCGGCAGGTTCGGCGTTTGCCGGCGGTGCTCGGTCGAGCCGCCGGGCCGCGCATGCCGGTCCTTGTCACGGGGGTTTCAAACGAAACGCGCCGGCACATCAGCCTGCCGGCGCTCTCAGTCGGAAGCGGGGGCGTGCGGCCGCCGGTTCCGGTCTTCAGACTGGGTTGTCAGGGCGCTTTTTCAGGAAAGAAGCGCCTTGTTGAAACGCACCTCCATGGCCCTGGCCGGGCAGACGGAGACGCACAGTTCGCAGGCGCTGCATTTGTCGCGGTCGAAGATCACTTCCATTTCCGGGCGTTTGATCCAGAGCGCCCCTGTTGGACAGACGGCGGTGCAGGCGCCGCACTGGATGCATTTTTCCTCATCGCGCTTGATGTCCTGCGCGATGCTTTCCACCATGATCCCCAGGCTTTTCAAGTACCGGACACCCCGGGCGAAATTCTTCCGGTGCCCGCTCAGTTCGAGGACCATCAACCCCTCCTTGCGGGGATAGATGGTGGCCTTGAGGATGTTGAAGGAAAGATCGAACTTCTTGACCAGGTTGACCGCTATCGGTTCATTGACGATGTTCTTCGGAAACCTGAGCGACAGGATCTTGGAGTACATCCCGTTCTCCTCTCTGCTGACTGAAACCCGCGTTCAGCGGTATTTTTTCATGACCCTGGCGAACCCCGGGATGGAACGTTCGATGGTGGCGTCGCTGACACAGTAGGCGATCCGGAAGTGGCCGGGGCCGCCGAAACCGCTGCCGGGGACGGTCAGGATGTTTTCCTCCTTAAGGGCCATTACAAATTCCACCTCTTTCCCAGGACCCCTGTTGAGAATGATGTGGAATTTGTAATGGCCCTTAAGGAGGAAAACATCCTGACCGTCAAAGCCGCTGCCGGGGACGGTCAGGATGTTTTCCTCCCGCAAGTCGCCGATGAAGGCGACGTCGTCTTCGATGGGGCAGCGCGGAAAGAGATAGAAGGCCCCTTCCGGTTTGGTGAATTCATAGCCGGCCTCGCTCAAACCCTTGCAAAGGAGGTCCCTCTTGCGCTGGTAGGCGCCGATATCGACGCTTACTTCGAGGAGGCGCGGGATGGCGCGTTGCATGAGCGCCGGGGCGTTGACGTATCCTAGGATCCGGTTGCACAGAACGAGGCCCTGAATGATCCCCGACCGGTCGGAGATCTGCGGGTGGGCGGCGACGTAGCCGATCCGTTCGCCGGGAAGCGACAGGTCTTTGGAGAAGGAGGTCACGACGAAGCTTTCCGGATAGACGTCGAAGATGCTGGGGACCTCCACCCCGTCATAGACGATCTTGCGGTAGGGCTCGTCCGAGATCAGGTAGACGGTCTGACCGGTTCGTTTGTTGTAATCCGAGAGCAGCTGACCCAGAGCCTGCAGCTCCCCGGAGGAGTAAACGCGCCCGGTCGGATTGTTGGGCGAATCGATCAGGACGGCCCGGCTCCGCTCGTTCAGGGCGCCGGCGATGGCCTCGAGATCCAGCGAAAAATCAGGATTCGTCGGCACGAGGGATGCGGTGCCTTGGTGGTTGTCGAGGTAGAAGTTGTATTCGACGAAGTAGGGTTTGGGGATGACCACTTCCTCCCCGGGATTGAGGATGGTTTTGAGGACGACGTTCAACCCGCCTCCGGCACCCACCGTCATCACGATGTCATCGGCTGTGAAGCGGCAGGCGTTGCCCTTGTTCAGGTGGGCCGCGACGGCTTCCCGGGTCTCCGGATATCCGGCGTTCGACATGTAGGCATGGGTGCCGGGGTTCTGATCCTGCACCAGCTCCAGCATGACCTCCCTGAAGCGTTCCGGAGGCTCCAGATTGGGGTTCCCAAGGCTGAAATCATAAACGTTTTCGGCGCCGAAGCGCTTCTTCCGTTCGTTGCCTTCTTCGAACATCTTGCGGATAAAGGATGATTTTTCGATGGATGCCAGGATCTTCCGGGATGCAGGCATGGGGCGACCTCCTTATGATGAGCTAAAAGCACTAGACTAACCTTTTCTGTTGTCATGTCAACAAAAATGGTGCTCCCGGGAAGCCGGGGAAGACTGCACAGGCGGCCCTTCCGGCCCTTCTGGAATGATCTTGACAGGTCCGGTAAACTCTTCTAGTTTGAAAAACTCGAGCCGGGGGATCATTCGGCGGATGGGTCTTTTCGCCGCATGTCGATCCGGCACGCATGGAGAGCGCACAGGAAACGATCTGCGGGATGGGGTGAGAAATGGACATTACAGGGACTGAAAAACCGGTCATTGCTATTTTGACGGGGGGCGGGGATGTCCCCGGCCTCAATCCGTGTATCAAGACCGTCGTTTACCGTGCGGCGAGCGAGGGGATCCGAGTCCTCGGCATCCGGAGGGGCTGGGCAGGCCTGCTGGAATACAATCCGGACGATCCGGAGACGGCGTCTCAATGCTTTCAGGAGTTGACACCCGGCGAAGTCCGGACGATCGACCGCTACGGCGGGACCTATCTCCATACGTCCCGAACCAATCCGAGCGCCGTCAAGAAGAAGAACGTCCCGGAGTTTCTCGCCCGCCAGTTCAAGAAGAACGACAAGACGAAGGACTTCACACAGCATGTTCTTAAGAACCTGGAGCGGCTCGGCGTCAGGGCGATCATCCCCATCGGCGGAGATGACACACTCAGCTTTGCCGAGCGGATCCACAAGGAGGGCTTCCCCGTGATCGCCATCCCGAAGACCATGGACAACGACGTCTTCGGGACGGACTACTGCATCGGTTTTTCCACGGCGGTCACGCGCGGGGTCGAGTTCATACATGCCCTGAGGACCTGCACGGGCTCGCACGAACGGATCGCCGTCATCGAGCTTTTCGGACGGTACTGCGGCGAGACCTCCCTCATATCGGCCTATCTGGCCGGGGTCGACCGTGCGATCATCTCGGAGGTGCCTTTCGACCCGCACCGCCTGGCGGAGCTGATCATGCAGGACAAGCGCGCCAATCCGAAGAACTATGCGATGATCACGATCTCGGAGGGCGCGCGGATGATCGGCGGGGATTTGGCGCTCTCGGGTGAGTCCGACGCATACGGCCACCGGCGCCTCGGCGGGATCGGAGAGGAGACGGG
Organism: uncultured Desulfatiglans sp.; assembly: GCA_900498135.1. Taxonomy (NCBI): domain Bacteria; kingdom Pseudomonadati; phylum Thermodesulfobacteriota; class Desulfobacteria; order Desulfatiglandales; family Desulfatiglandaceae; genus Desulfatiglans; species uncultured Desulfatiglans sp. Next base: position 688,401 of record LR026961.1, on the reverse strand, counting down.
GGTGGTCCTGAAGGAGCTGACCGGCGAGGATGTGCTCAATCAGCGGATCTCCTATTTGATGCGGAGCGGCGCCCCGGATTCCCTGGATCTCATGGTGGCCGTCAATTTTGCCAACATGACGATCGATCTGTTCTTGAAGTCCACCTTCGGCCGGCTGGTGGCGCTGAGCCGAGGAATTTACACGGATATACCCCTGAGCACGATCTTGAGCGGCCAGAAGCGGGTGGATGTAAGGGAGCTCTACGATGCGGACGAATATCGTCCGAAGGTGCGGCACGTGAGCGGCAAGCCCATGTTCCTGTATTGAAACCATCCTCTCAGGACGGCCCCCTCTGAACGGAAAGATATTCTCCCCACGGACCCTCTGCGCGCCCGCCGGCAGGAAAGGGGGTTCGGATGCCGGAAACACGATTCGGACCTGCACCTCCCCATCGATGGCGGTTTTCATCTGTGAAGGGTCTTTTTTGCCTCTCTCGATGTCCATCTGTGCGTTTCCTCGTGTGGCCGTCTGTGCGGGCGCCGCTTTGCAAGCGATTGATTCGCTTGTCGTTGGCAGACCGGAACCCGCCGCGAAGCGGTGGGGCTAGGCTCCGAAGGGGCGGGATCGAGCACACGAAGCGAGTGAAAAAGCCGGATGCCGGTGAAAAGATGGACGGATTCCGGACAAACTGCGGACATTCGACCCGGATGGTTTCGGGGGAGAAGGGAAACTCAGGATTCAACATGTTGGATAATATTCGGCGGCGCAGGACGCGCCGCATCCAAATCGGTTCGGTGCCCATCGGAGATGGCGCTCCGATCGCCGTGCAGTCCATGACCAACACGGATACGCGCCGGATCGACGCGACCGTCGATCAGATCCGGGCCCTGGCGGAGGCCGGGTGCGAGATCGTCCGTTTGGCGGTTCCGGACGCGGAGGCGGCCCGCGCGTTGCGGGAGATCCGGTCGCAGATCGGACTTCCGCTGATCGCCGACATCCACTTCGACCACCGGCTGGCGATCGCCTCTCTCGACGCCGGGGCGGAAGGACTCAGGATCAACCCCGGCAATATCGGCGGGAAGGCGGCCCTTACGCGGGTGATCCACGCGGCCCGTGAACGTCGGGTGCCGATCCGGATCGGAGTCAACGCCGGCTCTCTTCAGAAAGACATCCTGGAGGCCTACGGTCATCCCACGCCGGAGGCGATGGTGGCCAGCGCCCTCGAACACCTCCGCTTTTTCGAGGCCGAGGGGTTCACCGACATCAAGGTTTCCCTGAAATCCTCTCGGGTGCTCGATACCATCCGCGCCTACGAGCGGTTCAGCGAGGCGGTCGATTATCCGCTTCACCTCGGGGTGACGGAGGCCGGGACCCTGATCTCGGGGACCGTCAAGAGCGCGATCGGGATCGGGTATCTGCTCGCCGAAGGGATCGGGGACACCTTCCGTGTCTCTTTGAGCCGGGATCCCGTCGAGGAGGTCAAGGTGGCCTACGAGATTCTCCGGGCGCTCGAGCTGCGGCACAGGGGTCCGGAGATCATCTCGTGCCCGACCTGCGGGCGCTGCGAGATCGACCTGTTCCGTCTGGTGGAAGAGGTGGAGAGGGCCTTGAGCGGGATGACGGCGTCCTTCAAGATCGCGATCATGGGCTGCGTCGTGAACGGGCCGGGGGAGGCGCGCGAGGCCGATGTCGGGATCGCGGGGGGCCGCGGGCAGGGGATTCTTTTCCGGAAGGGCGAAGTGGTGCGGAAGGTCCCGGAGGCGGACCTGGCCAGGGTCCTCCTGGATGAGGTGCAAAAGCTGACGTCCCAGTAGACATCAATCTGTAGAAAGGGCAGGTACCGGTTTATGCGTTTCTCGCAATATTTCATTCCCACCTTCAAGGAGATCCCGGCCGATGCGGAGGTCGTCAGCCACCAGCTGATGCTGCGGGCGGGCATGATCCGCAAATTGACCTCCGGGGTCTACACCTACCTTCCGCTCGGGCTGCGGGCCATCCGCAAGGTCGAGCGGATCGTCCGGGAGGAGATGGACCGCTCGGGGGCGATCGAACTTCTGATGCCTACCGTCCAGCCGGCGGAACTGTGGCAGGAAAGCGGCCGGTGGGAGTACTACGGGCTCGAACTCCTGCGCCTGAAGGACCGGCACGGCCGTGAGGGATGCCTTGGCCCCACCCACGAAGAGGTGATCACGGACCTGGTCCGGAGGGAGATCCACTCCTACCGGCAGATGCCCGTGAATTTCTACCAGATCCAGACCAAGTTCCGGGACGAGATCCGTCCGCGGTTCGGGCTGATGCGCGGCCGGGAATTCATCATGAAGGACGCCTACAGTTTCGACTGCGACGAGGCCGGGGCCAACCGGAGCTACGAGATCATGCGCGAGACCTACACGCGCATCTTTTCCCGCTGCGGGCTCCGCTTCAGGGCGGTCGAGGCGGATACCGGCACCATCGGCGGCAGTTATAGCCATGAGTTCATGGTGCTGGCCGAGACCGGCGAGGACGTGATCGCGAGCTGCACGCAGTGCGACTATGCCGCCAACCTCGAACGGGCCGAGGTGTTGCCGCCCGCTGAAGACGCCCCTGCGGCGGCGCCGGCCGCGGTGGAGGCGGTTGCGACCCCCGGCAAACGGACGGTCGAGGAGGTGACCGCTTTTCTGGGGGTCCGGCCCGATCAGTTGATCAAGACCTTGATCTTCCTCGCGGATGGGGAAGCGGTCGCCGCACTCGTCCGGGGCGACCACGAATTGAATGAGGCCAAGCTGAAGCGCTTCCTGGGCGCACAGCAGATCGAACTCGCCGATGCGGCGCTGGTGGAGGAGGCGACCGGTGCGCCGATCGGCTTTGCCGGGCCGGTCAACGTGAGGGCGAGGATCGTCGCCGACCACGCGGTCATGGCGATGGCCGATGCGGTCACCGGCGGCAACCAGGCAGATCTTCACCTCCGGCACGTTCAACCCTCGCGGGATTTCAAGGCGGCGGGGGTGGGGGATCTGCGGGTGATCACACCGGAGGACCCCTGTCCCCGCTGCGGCGGCGCAATCCAGTTCAGCCGGGGAATCGAGGTCGGCCATATCTTCAAACTCGGCATCAAGTACAGCCGGGCGATGAAGGCCCTCTTCCTGGACGAAAACGGGCAGGAACTCCCCATCATCATGGGGTGCTACGGCATCGGCGTCGGGAGAACGGTGGCAGCCGCCATCGAGCAGAACCACGACGCCGACGGGATCATCTTCCCGGTGCCGATCGCCCCCTTCGAGGTGACCGTTCTTCCGCTGCAGATGCACGACAAGGATGTCGTGGACGCCGCCGAAAGAATTTACGGTGAGCTGCAGGCCGCCGGCCTGGACGTCCTTCTGGATGACCGTGACGAGCGGGCCGGAGTGAAATTCAAGGACGCCGATCTGATCGGTAGCCCGGTCAGGGTCACCATAGGGGCGCGGGGCATTCGGAACGGGGAGGTCGAAGTGAGGCTCCGTTCCGCAGCCGAAAGCGAATCGGTCCCCGTGGCGGAGGCGGTCGGTCTGGTCCGCCGAAAGGTCGCCGAAGGGTATGATTCGGTTAAATGACATCACCGAAAAACTGCTGAATTACCATCCCAAGGCGAATACGGCCCTGGTGGAAAAGGCCTATGTCTATTCGGCCAAGGTCCACCATGGGCAGGTCCGCCTGTCCGGAGAACCCTATCTCTCGCACCTCCTCGAGACGGCCTTTATCCTGGCCCGGCTCAAGATGGATGTGACCTGCATTGTCGCCGGGCTGCTCCATGACACGATCGAGGACACCAAGGCCAGCCCGGAAGACATCGAGCGCCTGTTCGGACCGGAGACCGCCCTGATCGTGGACGGCGTCACCAAGATCAGCCAGATGCAGTTCTCGAATCGAGAGCAGCGCCAGGCCGAGAACATCCGCAAGATGATCCTGGCGATGTCCTCCGACATTCGTGTCATCATCGTCAAACTGGCCGACCGTCTGCACAACATGCGCACCCTGGGCTTCATGCCGCCGGAGAAACAAAAGGCCGTGGCCCAGGAGACCCTGGACATCTACGCCCCCCTGGCAGGCCGCATGGGGATCTACTGGCTGAAGTCGGAGCTGGAGGACCTCTGCCTCTATTATCTCGAACAGGAGGCCTATCAGACCATCAAGATGGAGATCGCGCAGCGCCGCGACGAGCGCGAGAAATTCATCCGGGAGGTCAAGGAACTTCTGATCGTGAAGTTCAAGGAGGTGGGCATCGAGGCGGTCGTCAAAGGCCGTTACAAGCACTTCTACAGCATCTACCGGAAGATGGTCGACCAGGACCTGACCGTCAGTCAGGTCTTCGACGTGCTGGCCTTCCGGGTGATCGTCGACAGCGTCAAACATTGCTACGAGGCGCTGGGGCACATTCATGCGATGTGGAAACCGATCCCGGGTCGTTTCAAGGACTACATTTCGATGCCCAAGGCCAACATGTACCAGTCCCTGCACACCACGGTCATCGGCCCCTGGGGGGAGCGGATGGAGGTGCAGATCCGCACCTGGGACATGGACCGGGTCGCGGAGGAGGGTATTGCCGCCCACTGGAAATACAAGGAAGGGTCGGCGGCGCGCCAGACGGACGACAAGCAGTTCGCGTGGCTGAGGCAGTTGCTCGAGTGGCAGAAAAGCCTCGATGATCCGGCGGAGTTCCTGGACACCGTCCGGATGGACCTCTTTCCGAACGAGGTCTACGTATTCACACCGACGGGCGAGGTCAAGGAGTTCCCGAAAGGGGCCACGCCGATCGACTTCGCCTACAGCATCCACTCCGAGGTAGGTGAAAAGTGCATGGGGGCGCGCGTCAACGGCAAGATGGTCCCCATCCGCTATCTGCTCCAAAATGGCGACATCGTGGAGATCATCACCTCCCCGAAGCAGCACCCCAGCAAGGACTGGCTGGATTTCGTCAAGACGTCGCGGGCCAAGAACAAGATCCGCCACTGGATCAAGAACCAGGAGAAGGAGGAGAGCATACAGCTCGGCCGCAGCGTCCTCGAAAAGATGCTGGAGCAGGACAACGTCACGCTTCCGAACCTCATGAAGAGCGATGTCCTTGCCGAGGTCGCCAGGGACGTCTCCTTCCATTCGATCGAGGAGATGCTGGCGCAGATCGGCTTCGGCAAGCTTTCGGCGAGGCAGGTGGTCGGCCGGCTCAAGACCAAGCTCGGCATCAAGGAAGACAAAACCCACGGGCTGGTCGAGAAGGTCGTGAGCAAGATCCGCCGGAGGCGGGGGGGCAGCGGCATCAAGGTGCGGGGTGTGAGCGATATGCTGGTGCGTTTCGCCAACTGCTGCCACCCGATACCCGGAGAGAAGGTGGTCGGGTTCATCACGCGGGGCCGGGGCATCACGATCCACCAGAAGAACTGCCGGCATATCCTGCATGCGGATCCGGACCGCCTGGTGGAGATCTCATGGGACACCGGACAGGAAGAGACCCATATCGCACGGCTCAAGGTTACGAGCCTCGATCAGAAGGGGATCCTGGCGGATTTGAGTGCAGTGCTGACCCAGAAAAACGCCAATATCGTTCAGGCCGACGTCAAGACGACGATCGACAAGAAGGGTATTGCGCTGTTTACATTGGAGGTGGAGAACTTCCAGCAGCTCCAGGATATCATCGCTGGACTCAAGCGGGTCAAAAACGTGCTCAAGGTGGAGAGACAATGACCCGCTTTCGGCGGGGGGGATCAGGCCTTCGTGATGCGCCCGGACTTGATGCAGTCGGTGCATACGCGGATCCTCACGGGCTGCCCGTTCTTGAGGCACCGCACCTTCTGGAGGTTCGGGTACCAGCGCTTCTTGGTCTTGTTGTGGGCGTGGCTGACGTTGTATCCCGTTACAGGTTTCTTTCCGCAGATTTCACAGACCTTGGCCATGACGGAGTCTCCTTCGAAACGCGACGCACCGGCTCTCGGATGCGTCGGGTGGTATGAGTGTTCCGGGTTCTTTCATCCGGGTGGCCCCGCTGCCTCTGCGGGGCGGGCGCCGAAAAACCCGACTCTTTGTAGAAACATCAAACCTGAAAGCATACTGATTCTTTTTAAAATAGCAAGTCATTTTTGATCAGATCATCTCTGGGCCGGCGGCGGGCCCGTTCCACCGAACGTGGCGGGTCGCGACCAGCGGCGTGGAGGGTACTGCAGCCCTTTCCGCCCCCCGCGCCTTTGCGCGGCCCGCGGGGGTGGAAAGGCCCTGGCGCGCGGGTCGTCCGCAGGAAGGAATCCCTTGGCACAACCGCTCACAATCGATCGAAAAACACCGCTTCTGGATCCTGGCTTGAACCGTCTGCCCGGGAAGCTGGAACGAATCCACCTGATGGGGATCTGCGGGACCGGCATGGCCTCTCTCGCGGGCATGCTGAAGGAGCGTGGATTGACGGTCACCGGCTCGGACCAGAACACCTACCCGCCTATGAGCGATTTTCTGGAGCGGCTCGGGATCGATGTCCGCCAGGGATACGCGGCGGCGAACCTGATGCCGCGGCCGGATCTGGTCATTGTCGGGAATGTTATCACGCGGGAAAACCCGGAGGCCGCCGCCCTTGCAGCCGCCGCCATCCCCTACCTTTCTTTTCCGCAGGCCCTGCAGGCCTTCGCCTTCGAAGACAAGCGCTGTGTCGTCGTCGCCGGGACCCACGGGAAGACCACGACCGCCTCTCTGGCCGCCTGGGTGCTCACCTGCGCCGGGCTCGCCCCGGGGTTCATGATCGGCGGGATCCCGGGCAATTTCGAGCGCAACTTCAACGCGGGCGACGGACCCTATTTCATCATCGAAGGGGACGAGTACGACACCGCCTTTTTCGACAAGGGCCCAAAATTCCTGCATTACCGGCCCTGGATGACCCTCCTGACCAGCATCGAGTTCGACCACGCCGACATCTACCGGGACCTCGCGCATGTGCGGGAAAGCTTCGCGCGGCTCATCCAGCTCATCCCGGCGGACGGCCGCCTTATCGTGAACGGGGAGGACCCCGTCGTGATGGAGGAGGCCCGGCGGTCCCGGGCGCCGGTTGTCCGCTACGGTTTTACGGCCGGGATGGACTGGTGCGCCGAAGGAGTGGAAACGATCGGGGCCGTGACGCATTTCGACGTTCGGAAGGGGGAGGAGCGGATCATGCGCTGCGAGACCCCGCTTTACGGCCGCCACAACATCGCGAACGCGCTTTCGGTCATCGCGCTGGCGGATGCGCTCGGGATCGAGGTTTCGAAGACGGTTGCCGCGCTACAGGCCTTCAAGGGCGTCAAACGCCGGCAGGAGGTCGTGGGGGAGGCTTCCGGGGTGCTCGTGATCGATGATTTTGCGCACCACCCCACGGCGGTTCGGGAGACCATTTTGGCCGTCAAGTCCCGCTATCCGGACCGGCGCCTTCTCGCCCTCTTCGAGCCCCGCTCGAACTCCAGCCGGCGGAGCGTCTTTCAGGACCGTTATGCCCTGGCCTTCGACGCGGCCGACGGGGTGTTCATCCCGGACCCTGTGCTGATGCAGAAGATCCGCCCGGAGGAGCGGTTTTCCTCGGCGCGCCTGGTGGAGGATCTCCGCGCCCGCGGACTGGAGGCGTTTCATGCCCCGCACGCCGAAGGGATCATGGAGATCCTGCAGGGCGAGGTCCGGGAGGGTGACGTGCTCCTGTTCATGTCCAACGGCGGGTTCGAGAACCTGCCGAGAAGGGTTCTCGAAAGGCTCACCCGGGTAGGGTCGACCGGGCGCTGAAGACAGGGGACGAAGGTCGGGATGGTGGATTCCTGGTATGTCTTTGCCATAGGCGCGCTGATCCTCATGGGGCTCCAGCGCTTTCTCTACAAGGTCTCCGCCGAGTGGAAGTGCAACACGGCCTGGACCTCTTTCGCCTTCATGGGGACCGTGACGGTCCTGAGCGGCGGGGTCTTTTTCATCTCGGGCGGCGAAGAACGGCACGTTTCGATCCTTCTTGTCGTCTCGGCCGTCAACAGCTTGTCCTTTTTGCTTGCGACCGTGGCCCACATGGAGGCGCTCAAGGCGATCCCCACCAGCATCGCCTACCCGATCATCCGGCTGAATGTGGTGCCGGTGGTGTTGTTCTCCGTCCTCTACTTCAAGGACGTGCTCTCCCCCTTTCAGGTGGTCGGCATCGTCCTCGCGGTGAGCGTGATGCTGATCCTCACGCGGGAGAGCGGCAGCCACGCGGACCCGTCGCGCAATGCCAGACGGGGCGTTTTCCTCGCCTGCCTGTCGCTCGCGGGCGGGGCGGTGGCCTCGATCTCGAGCAAGTTCGCTGCGCTGCACACGAACCCGCTCGCCTACATGGCGCTGTCTTATTTCCTTTCCACCGTGTTTTCCTTCGGGGTGCGGCGCCGTTTCGAGCAGGAGGGGGTGAGCCGCGACCCGAGGCCGGCCCTGCTGATCGGTCTGTCGATGGGGCTGATCAACTTCGGGGGCTATTACCTCTTCCTGAAGGCCTTGAACTCAGGGCCTCTTTCCCTGGTCATCTCGATCGTCGGCATGCACTTCGTCATCCCCATCCTCCTGGCGGTCTTCCTCTATGGCGAGCGGCTGGGCCTCATGCGGCTCCTGGCCGTCGCCATGACCATCGGATCCATCCTCCTGATGCGCCTGTGACGGACCCCAAACCGATCCCGCCTTTGAGCCGTGCCCGCCTGACTCTCCGGCCTATCAGGCTGTTGAAAAACGCCCATCTGCTGCTTTTTGCTCATCCCTCGTCACTGGGCGTACTCATTAGTACGCCTCATTCTTCGGGATTTCGTAAGCCTTGCATCTAGGTATTTTTCGCCAGCCTGTCAAAAGCGGATTTTTCAACACGCTGCTATGCCCCCGCGACCGACGGGAAAAGGGACCGGTCGGTGTGCGGGATGAATTTGGCCGCGCTGAAGAGATTCATGAACTCCTGGTTGACGTTCAATTCGAGGTAGGTGATCCGGTCTCGGATGGCCTGGCTTTCCCGGCGCACGGCCGCCGAAAGGAGCGCACGGGTGGCCCCTTCGAGCGAGGTGTTGCCGAGGGAGACATAGGTCTCGAGCGGGAGGTCCGGGATCATGCCGACGGTGATCGCCGACCGGGGGTCGATGTAGGAACCGAAGGTCCCGGCGACATAGAAACGCTCGATGGCGTGCAGGGGGATCCCGACCGTGTTTCCGATGGTGGTGAGGATGGTGTACATGGCTGCCTTGGATCGGATGAGCGCGTCGATGTCGGGCTGGCTCAGGTAGAGCGGTTCGCCGGTTCCGGATGCCTCCGCTTCCACCACCGTCAGGTGGCGGATCCCGTCCAGTTCGATCATCCGTCCACCGCAGGCCTCCCGGACGAACTTTCCCCGGAGGTCGATCATGCCGGCCAGGAAAAGCTGGGCAGCGAGGTCGATGAGGCCGGAGCCGCAGATCCCGATCGGCGGAAGCTCTCCGATCGTGTGGATCCGGATCTCACGGGATTCCGGGTCGATCACGACCTTGTCGATGACCCCCGGGGCCGCCATCATGCCCATGCTGGCTACGCCGCCCTCCAGGGCAGGGCCGGCCGCCCCGGCGCAGGCCATCAGCCAGTCCCGATTGCCGACCACGACCTCGGCGTTGGTCCCGACATCGACCAGAAAGGCCGTTTCGTCCCTTTCGGTCATCCCGGAGGCGATGATCCCCGCAATCAGGTCCCCGCCGAAATAGCTCCCGACGTTCGGGAAGACGAAGACGGGTGCCGAGGGATGGATGGCGATCCCGAGGCTGCCCGCGGCGGTGATCGGGGGGGTGTTCATCACCGGGATATACGGTTCCCGGCAGATCCAGTAGGGGTCGAGCCCCAGGAAGAGGTGGGTCATGACCGTGTTGCCGGCGACCGACAGGCCGGCCAGCTGTCCGGGCGAAAGGCCGTTCTCGGCCGCGGCCGCGGCGATCTCCAGGTTCAGGCGGTCGATCACGAGCCGCTGCAGACGGGACAACCCCTGGTTTTGCCCCGCGTAATGGATGCGCGTCAGGATGTCCGGCCCGATTTCGATCTGCGGGTTGTTGAAACTGCGCTCGGCCGCGATCCGGCCGGTGGCGAGGTCCACCAGACGGAGCACCATCGTGGAACTGCCGAGGTCCAGGGCGAGTCCGTAAATGCCGGCGGCGCCGTCCGTCCGGGGGAGGGCGTCGAAGACCGTCCAGACGTCCTGATCTTCATAGACGAGGGCGTCCACCTGATAGCGCGCGTCCCTCAGGCGCTTCGGGAGTCCGTTGGCCAGGGTGAAGGCCGCCACGACCTTCGAGCTCCCGAGCTCCCTGCGCAGGGCCTTGACGAGCCGGTCGACGTCCGCCGTGTTGTCTTCGAGGCTGGGTGGATGGAGGTTGAGGGAGATGCGCCTGATCCACAGGTCGTTTGGCTGAGGTGTAAACATGGTGCCCCCGTTCCTGTTGGGTTGATCGTTGATGGATGCCCGGTCTCCGCGTGGACGGCCCTTCGGACTGCCTCAGAGACTGTCAAAAAAGTCCGCAAGACACAAGCGTAATCTTATCACCCCGGGCCTTTGCGGGTTCGGGACGCAGGGGAAAAGGTTCGGGTGACGCTGCGGGCTCGCCTGTCGTATATTCGAGCACAACTGCGAATGGGTGTTTTGAGGTCGATGGACGTCAACCGGATCGAATCACCCCTGGGTCTTGTGACGTCCTGAAAAAGCAAATTTATATCCTGATTGACATAAAGCCGCGCCAGCCTTTAAGATGAATCATCCACTCCAAAAAGGACAGGTCCCTGTCCATGACATTTCATGTCTTTTCGGTGCCTTTTATGCTGCAGGGCGGACCCCGCCCAGTGGCTCGATCCCTTATCGGCCGATGCGCGGCGGGATCGTGATCCTGTTTCTTCGAAGGGACGACATTCAGGATGAGGCGAATGTTGGATGGACGAGGCGTAGTCAACGGTTTACTTCTGGGAGGATTGAGACGATGGGAAAAGGGTTGATGATCATGGCGCTCGCCTGTTGCCTGGCATGTTGGGACGGGAGCGGGGTTTGCGCTGAATCTTCGGCGGATGCGGCCGGTGAGCCGGCGTACACATTGGGCGAGATTATCGTGACCGGAGAGCAGGATGTCGTGGAGGCCGTGGGCACCGTTCGCGAGGTCGGCGCCAGTGAGATCGAAACCCGGGGTGTGAGGACGCTTTCAGAGGCGCTTCAGCTCCTTCCCGGCGTGGTGATACGGAGCGGTGCGGAAGGGACTCCAAGGGTGGATCTCAGGGGTTTGCGTTCCCGCCATGTCGTTCTCCTTCTGGATGGGATCCCACTCAATTCGACGTTTGACGGGCAGTTCGATCCATCTGTGATACCGGTCGAAAACATCTCCCGGATCAAACTGTCTTACGGGACCCATTCGGTCCTCTATGGGGACGGCGGACTGGCCGGCGTGATCAATATCATCACCAAGCAGGGAGGCCAAAAGGTAAAAGGATCGGTTGCCGGCGAAGCCGGAAGCGGCTCCCAGAACCTGGGCCGCTTCACCCTCTCGGGCGGCAAGGACGCCTTGACCTTCTTTGGCAGCGGGAGCGTCTATGACAGCGATGGTTATCGGCTGTCGGACGACTTCAAGCCCACGTCCGAGGAAGACGGGGGGCTCAGGGAAAACAGCGACAGCGAGAGGCGCAATCTCTTCGGAAACCTATCCTACAAGCCCAATGACCGCCTTCATGTCGGTTTCGTGGTCGATTACAAAAACGGGGAGTTCGGGCTGCCTCCAAGCACCATCAACGATAAGAAAGACGTTTTCGCCAACAGCCCGAAATACGAGCGCGTCGAAGACTTCGACGGGATTTCGGCTCAACTTTCGAGCAGTTATGATTTCGATGGGCCCCTCAGCATGCGCGGCTGGGTGTTCGTCAACCAGCAGGACGAGGAGCGCAGCCGTTATGACGATAACGCCTACAATTCGATGAGCGACCCGAGTATCAAGGGCACCTTTCACGAGGACAACACGACGACCATATCGGGGGCCGCGCTCCAGACGGCCTATGACCTGGCGGAAAGGGGAAAGGCGACCTTCGGTCTGAACGTGCGTCAGGAGGCCTGGGAAGCGAATGGACGGATCCGGGACGTGGAAGTGAAGAAGAATGTCTATGAATTCCGGGACTACTCCGATGACCGGGATCTCAATGTCTACAACGTCTCGCTCGAATATGAGGTGAACCCCTTGGACGATCTCGGGATCGTGCTTGGGGGAGGGTACAACTGGATGAACAACCCGGACGGCTCCAACGACGATGCAGGGAACTTCCTGTTCGGCGCCTACTATGATCTGAACCCCGAAACGCGCCTCAGGGGGTCGGTCGCGCGCAAGATCCGGTTTCCATCGATTCGTCAGCTCTATGAGGAGGCAGGGGGGAACCCGGACCTCACAACGGAAAACTCCCTCAACTATGAACTCGGCCTCGAGCGCGAACTGCCCGCGAAGAGCAGATTCACGGCCACGGCGTTTCTCATGGACGTAAAGGATTACATCGAAAAGATCCTACCGGACGACCGCTTCGAAAACAACGATGAATACCGCTTCCAGGGTTTCGAACTGATGCTGGAATCCGCAATGGTCGACAATGCTTTGGTGCGGGCCGGCTACACCTTTCTTCACGCGGAGGACCGGTCCGCCGGAACGGAAAAGGACGAACTGCAGTACCGCCCCAAGCACAAGCTGACTTTGGAAGGCCAATACACGTTTCCAGCGGGCTTTACGGCCTATGCCAACATGCTCTACATCGCGAACCAGGTCTATTATTCCAAGAAGGCCCCGCTCGTCGAGGGAGAGCTCGAGGACTACGTCCTGTTCAACGTAAAGCTCGAGCAGAAACTCTTCAATGATTTCCTAAGGCTCTACGTGCGGGCTGAAAACCTGTTCGACGTCGACTACGAGGAGTCCTACGGATATCCGCAGAGCGGGCGAATGCTTTACGCCGGGGCGGAGCTCCGGTTCTAGGCGAAGGACATTTTGAGGGCAACGTTCCTTTCCGTCAGGGATTTCTCCTATACCTATCCGGGGGCTCGCGCACCAGCGCTCCGGGATATTGCGCTCAGACTGCACACTGGAGAGTGTGTGTGCGTCGGCGGTCCGTCGGGCTGTGGGAAGACGACCCTGCTGCTTGCGCTGCGCGGGCTTCTGAAGAGGGGCCGTCAGGAGGGTGCTCTGGTTCGGGTTTGCCCGGGGCCGGAATCGGATATCGGGCTGGTCTTCCAGAACATCGAATCCCAGGTGTTGCTGACGCCGGTGGAGGATGATGTCGCTTTTGGCCCGCAGAACAGGGGATATCCGCCCGGCGAGGTCGCCTTGCGGGTCGGGGAGGCCCTCGATGACGTGGGTCTCCAAGGTTTCGAGAAGCGCAATGTCAGCGAGCTTTCCGCCGGCGAAAAACAGCGGCTCGGCATGGCTTCCGCGTTGGCGGCCGGGCCGCGTGCACTCTTTCTGGATGAACCGACGGCTCAACTCGACCGGAGGGGCAAAGCCAGACTCCTTCAGATCCTTCGCAGGCTCAAGGCTCGGGGGGTAACGCTGCTCGTCGCCGAGCACGACCTGGAGCCCTTCGTGGAACTGGCAGACCGGTTCCTGCAGATGGAGGAAGGCCGTATCATCTGCGTCGGGGATTGCTTCGAACCGCAAAGAGCCGGCGGTCGCCCTGCGGCGGGCGGGCGGGAGAACCCGCCCAGGCTGGTAGACGAGGGTCATCCTCTTCTTTCCTTGAAGGGACTCCAGGTCGATGGCCCTGCAGGGCCGGTCTTTCGTGGACTGGATTTGGAGATCCGAGCGGGAGAACGGGTCCATCTGTATGGTGAAAACGGCGCCGGTAAATCGACGCTCCTGCGCTGCATAGCCGGTCTCAGGAGGCCCGACGCCGGTACGGTCCAGGTTCGAGGGGTAGGGGATCATCGCTCGGACCGACTCCTTGGGAAAATCGCTCTGCTTCTTCAGAACCCTGAAAAACAGCTCTTCGAAGAGAATGTGCAAAAGGAAATCGGATTCTCCTTGCTGCGCATGAAACTGCCCGAGAAGGAGGCGGCGGCGCGTGTCATGGAATCGGCGGCGCTTTGCGGTGTGACGCATCTGCTGGATCGCCCCCCGCTGGGTCTGAGCCTGGGTGAGCAGCACCGCGTAGCCTTGGCCTCCGTCATGGCGATGCACCCGTCTCTGCTGCTTCTGGATGAGCCGTTTGCCGGGATCGATTTCAGGGAGCGGCGCCGGCTACTGAACACCCTGACGGATTACCGGAATCGCTGGCAGACGGCTGTGCTGATCGCATCCCATGACGACCTGCCCGCGGTGGACTGGGCTGAATGGCGGTTGGAGATGAAAGGAGGACGGCTTGAGACCTCGCCGGCGTAAGACCGGGCCAACCTATTCAGCCGGGGCGGCCTATGAGTATCGAGCGGGCGAATCCCCTGTGCATCGTCTGGGGGCCGGCTGGAAACTCCTGCTCACCTTCGTCATGGGGTTCGCCGCCGTGACGGTGACCCGTTTCCCTGCGCTTTTTGCGCTGATCGGGCTGAATGTGCTCTATATGGCAGGCTGCGGACTCAGGCTGCGGGACTGGTGGGTGGACAGCCGTTTTTTCCTGTATCAGACCGTCATCGTCGTCCTCCTCTATCTCCTGCGCTTCGGGTGGGAAGCGGGATGGTATCCGGGCGTTCTGGCCGGGGCGAAGGTCGTCCTCTTTTTCATGCCCGGAGCGATTCTGCTGCGCACGACGCGGACCTCGGAGATGCTGAGGGTCTTCAAGAAATGGCTGCCGGCGCGCTTCGCCTTCCTGACCCTGGTCAGCCTCCGTTTCGTGCCCTACCTGGCGCAGGAGGCGCGGGAAATCGTTCAGGTGCAAAGGCTGCGGGGTGTCCCGCTGAGCTTGAGGGGTTTTGCGGATCCGCGTCATTGGAAAGAGGTGTTTTCCAGCATTATGGTGCCTTTGATGGTCCGCGTCATCCGGACGGCGGACGAGGCGGCGCTGGCGGCGGAGGCCAGAGGCTACGGGGTGCGGGAGCCAAGACCGGGGGATCGAACATGCGCCGTCCCGCCGGAGGATTTTGTCGGACAACCTATGGAAGGAAAATCGGAATGAAGCTTTTGATCGCTATCGATGACACGGACAACGAAGAAAGCATCGGCACCGGGCGTCTGTCGCGGATGCTGGCTGTGTCGCTGCGGGAAGAGGGGTTTTCTGCGCAGACGACCGTGACGCGTCATCAACTGCTGGTACACCCGGATATCCCTTACACCTCCCACAACAGCAGCGCCTGCATCGAGATGGACGTCGAGGGAGACGTGATGCTGGAGGCGGCGGAGACGGCCAAAGCGTTCTTGATAGACCACTTTCACGAGGGTGCGAATCCGGGGCTGTGCGTGGCTTACCGTTCCACCGTGCCGGATGAATTGCAGAACCTGGGCTTCAGGGCGCAGCGGGAGGTCCTCACCATTGCGGAGGCTCGGGCCCTGGCGGCAAGACTCGGCGTGTGGGTCTGGTGGCTGGGGGAGACAGGACAAGGGTGCATCGGTGCGTTGTCGGGGGTTGGGTTGCGCAGCACCGGCCGCGACGGCCGGTTCATTTCGCTCCAGGGGATACGGGACCTCGACGGCCGGGTGAGTGTAGGCGAAATCTTGGAGAAAACGGGGATCCAGGCGGTCGAGGACGGAACGGGGCTTCGCCTTCATGCCGGTGAAATGGTGGATTCCCAGGGGTGGCTTAGACCGGAGCTGAAAGAAGGCAAGCCCGTTTTGCGGGTCGAGGCGGTGAACGGAGCCTGGACCGTGACCGGCAAGAAGAAGAAGGGAGGACGAGCGTGAACTCCAGCACGGGCCAACGTTTTACGCTGCAGGAGGGGCTCTGCATCGCCTTCTGCGCAACATTCGTCGTCATCGCGCGCGCAGCGCTGCGCCTGCATTTGAATATCCCGGGCCACGCGATGTTTTTCACGATCTTCTTCATCATGCTGGGTCGCGGCTGTGTGGCGAGGTTCGGAGCGGCGACCCTGGTGGGTTTGGTGGCGGGCTTCGTGTGCATGCTCCTGGGAATGGGGAAGGGCGGTCCGCTGATGATCCTGAAATTCGCCCTGCCGGGGTTGGTGGTGGATCTGGCGGCTGCCTTCCACCCCGCACTGTTCTCGAGCCTTCTCTGGTCGGTGGTGACAGGTGCCCTCGCCTCCGCAACGCGCTTTGGAACCGTTGCCCTGGTGGATGGGTTGATGGGCATGGACAAGACCGTCGTCCTTCAGCACGCGCTTCTGAGTGCATCGTTCAGCATGCTTTTCGGGGCCCTCGGGGCTGCCATGGTTCCGGCTGTCGTCCGGCGGCTCGAGGTGAGCGGCCTGATTGCCAGGTAAGGGCGGTGCGGCGAAGAAAGGTTGCCGCGCACTTTCCTGCTGACCGATCTCTCCGCATCCACCCTGTCGGTTGTCTGACAACGGACAGCTTGTCCGCAGGCATGCGCTTTTTGCTCTCCTTCTCACCTCGTTTACACAATTGTTTTTGACTCTCTGCATCAAGGTGTGTTATGTAAAATCCTCCACGACCGATCCATAATCGATCAACCTGGCATAACCGAAAATCATTCATTTCCAGTGCAACCTCGGTACGGTTAGAGTGCGTTTCTCGATCGGAGCCGGGTGTTTCCACCCTCCGAGACGGTATTGTTTCAGCGATGAAAATAGAACCGGCAGAAGAAACGGACATCTTGTCGCATCTTGCGCTGTCAAGACGAACAGGCTGTAAGGGGATGAACTCCCGCGTTCCGATGGCTGTATCCGATCTGTGAACCCTATGATGTGAAGGAGGATGAGGGGATGAGACGTTGGGCGATGCTGGCAGGTTTGTTTTTGAGTCTGGTACTGGTCTGGAGCGTTGGTTCGGCTCTTGCCGAGAAGCCGATCAAGGTCGGGATCGTCGACTGCTACTCCGGGCCGCCGAGCACCTACACGAACGATGTCCGGGATGCCTTCCAGCTGGCCGTTGACAAGGCCAACGCCGAAGGGGGTGTCCTAGGCCGGAAGATCGAATTCGTCACCCGGGACAGCAAGTTCAAGGTCGACATCGGGCTGGCCGCCGCCAAGGAGCTGCTGATGCGGGAAGAGGTCGACATCCTGATGGGCACGATCAACAGCGCCCTGGCCCTGGCGATTTCCGACCTCGCGGAGAAGGAAAAGATCCCCTTCTTTGCGACGTTCTCCAAGAGTGACAAGATCAGCGGCCAGGCTGGCCATCGCTACGTCTTCCAGATCACGGAAAACACGACGGTGGCGGGAAAAGCCGCCGCGGCCGGCCTGGCAAAAAGACCCTACGTGAAGTACTGGATCGCCGGGGACGATTATGAGTACGGTCACGCCATCGCCGAAAACGCCTGGAAGCACCTGAAAGAGCTGAAGCCCGAAGTCGAGCTCCTGGGGCAGTCCTGGTGGAAGCTCGGCGAACCGGATTTCACGCCCTACATCACGGCGATCCTCTCGGCGAAGCCCGATGCGGTGATCATCGCCACCGGCGGGGCCGGATGCGTCCCCTTCCTGAAGGCCGCCCACGCGACCGGATTCAACAAGCAGGTGCCCTTCTTCATGCACACCGCAACGGAACTGTCCACCTTGAAGCCGCTCGGCCTGGAAGCGCCCGAAGGGGTGATCGGGACCTCGAACTACTTCTACTACTATCCGCAAACCCCGGAAAATCAGAGCTTCGTGGAGGAGTTCAAGAAGGCCTTCGGACGGGAGCCGAAGGTGGGGGCCCTCTACGGCTACATCACCGCTCGGCTCATCATCGAAGGGTACAAAAAGGCCGGCGCCTTCGATACCGAGAAGTTCATCGATGCCGTCGAGGGGATGGACGTGGACACACCGGTCGGCAACGTGACCCTTCGTGCCTGCGACCACCAGGCCATGCTGCCCATGTACATGGGGGTGACCAAGAAGGTGGAGGGCTACGATTTCCTCATTGCCTCCGATATCGTGACTATACCGGCAGAAGAGATCATACCGAGCTGCGAGGAGATCGCCAAGGCGCGCGAAGCCAAATAGCCCCTCTTTCCGAAACAGACAAGGGCCGGGCACTATCGCCCTCGCGGCCGCCAGCGGCGGCCTCCGGCCCTTGGATGCCTTGACAGGACATTCACCGACACCCTGGGGGCTTCGCAAAATGGAATTCGCCGCGCATGTGTCCTGGGAAGCACTGCTCCAGCAGGTCCTGGTCGGTTTGAGCCGGACGACCATCCTCTTCATCGTTGCATCGGGGTTGAGCCTCGTGTTGGGGGTGCTGCGCATCCCCAACGTGTTCCACGGCTCGCTCTACATGATCGGCGCCTTTCTCGCCTACTCAGTCGCGGTCTCCATCGGGGGGCCGGCCGGCTTCGCGGTCGCCCTGTTGGCGGCCCCGCTCGGGGTGGCCCTCATCAGCCTGATCGTGGAGCGCGGGCTCTTCTGCCGGTTGTACGAGCGGGAGCACCTGATGCTGCTCCTGTTCACCTTTGCCTTCATGCTCGTCTTCGCGGATCTGGTCAAGCTCGTGTGGGGTTCGGATTACCGGTCGCTCTCCCTCCCGCCGATGCTCCAGGGTTCTTTCACCATCCTTAATCTCCCTTTTCCGCGCTACAACCTCTTCCTCCTGCTGGTCGGCCCCGTGGTGGCTTTCGGCCTGTGGTTCCTGACCAACAAGACCAAGATCGGAAAGATCGCCCGCGCGGCATCGGTCGACCGGGAGATGGTCGGCGCCGTGGGGATCAACGTCAGCTGGGTCTTTGCGGCGGTTTTCATCATCGGCTGCTTTCTGGCCGGCCTGGGCGGTGCGCTGGTCGCCCCGACACAGAACATCACCCAGGGGATGGATCATGCCATCATCATCCAGGCCTTTCTGATCGTCATCATCGGCGGTTTGGGCAATATCTGGGGGGCGCTTCTGGGCGCCCTGATCTTCGGGTTGACCGACGCGATCGGCATCCTGATCCTGCCCCAGTTCGCCATTGTGTTCCCCTATGCCGCCGTGGTCATCGTCCTCATCTTTCGTCCGACGGGCTTGCTGAAAGCCACCTGGTAACGGAGTGCATCGTGTCCAAAGGGGTATTCAGTCCAAAGACCTGGCTCCTGCTGGCGGCGGCCGTTGCGTGTATGGCCGTGGCGCCGCAGTTCCTGAGCAGGTTTTACACCTATCTGATCTCCCTGGTCCTGGTGACCGGGCTCTTGGCCATGAGCCTCAACCTGGTGCTGGGCTATGGCGGGCTGTACCAGTTTCACCATGCCGTGTTTTACGGCGTCGGGGCCTATACCTTCGCCCTCATGCGGGTGAAGACCGGCCTCCCGTCGATCTGGGCTTATCTGGCTGCACCCGTGGCCGCTCTTCTGTTGAGTCTTCTGATCGGGTGGATCTGCGTGAGGCTTTCCAAGCTCTACTTCGGGATGCTCCAGATCTCTCTGGGTTCACTCGTCTGGGCCATTGTGTACCGCTGGTATTCCTTTACGGGCGGAGACGACGGCATCCACGGGGTGCCGGTTCCGGAGGCCCTCTCCTCCATCGACAACGCCTATTATTTCACCAGCGCGGTGACCCTGGTCTGCCTGTTCCTGATGTATCTGATCGTCAGTTCTCCGTTCGGGCGGGTGTTCCAGGCCACCCGCGACAATCCGGAGCGGAGCGAGGCCATCGGGGTCAACGTCAAGCGGCAACAGCTTGTGGGGCTCATGGTCGCCGGTTTCTTCGCCGGTGTTGCCGGGTCGCTCTTCGTGACCATCGAGGGGTCCGTCTTCCCTGACATGATGTTTTGGACCCTGTCCCTCGAGATCCTCATCATGTGCCTCTTGGGGGGATGGTTCTCCTTTTTCGGCCCCATGCTGGGGGCCGCCATCGTGGTCGTCCTGCGGACCGTCATGGGCATCCACACCGAGTACTGGACCCTGATCCTCGGCGTCATGCTCATGCTTCTGATCTTTTTCCTGCCGGAAGGGGTGCTGGGCTATTTCACGGCCAGGTGGGGGTCCCGCCGCCGGGCTGCCATGGAGGATCTCTAAATGCTCGAGGTCAGGGACGTCCGCAAGTCGTTCGACGGGTTCATGGCGGTCAACGAGGGAAATCTCACCGTCGAGCGGGGGAAGATCGTCGCGGTCATCGGGCCGAACGGGGCCGGAAAATCCACCCTGTTCAAGCTCATTACCGGCCACCTGAAGCCCGACGGCGGCTCGATCCGGTACAAGGGCGAAGACATCGCCGGGCTGCCGCCTTACACGATCTGCCGGCGCGGCATCAGCCTGTCCTTTCAGATCGTCAACATCTTCCATCGGCTGAGCGTTTTCGACAACGTTCAGGCCGCCATCCTGTCCCGCCAGAGGAAGACCTTCAACCTGTTCACGCCGGCGGCGAGGCTGGCCCGGGAGGAAACGATGCGGATCATCGATGCGGTCGGCCTGTCGGACAGGTTGGACGCCGTCAGTTCGACCCTTGCCTACGGTGATCAGAAGGTCCTCGAGATCGCCATCGCCCTCGGCAACGACCCCGAGCTCCTGATCCTGGACGAGCCGACGGCCGGCATGTCGCCCGAGGAAACCGCCGCTACCATCGGCCTGATCAGGCGTTTGACCCGGGAGATGGGCCTGACGATCCTCTTTTGCGAGCACGATATGGAGCTGGTTTTCGCCATCGCCGACGAGATCATGGTCATGAGGCAGGGTGCCACGATCATTCAGGGTCCGGGAGAGGTCGTCCGGGCCGATCCGGATGTTCAGGAAGCCTATCTGGGGGGAGGCCATTAATGCTGGAGGTCAGGGGCATTCACACCTATTACGGCCTGAGTCACATCCTTTTCGACGTGTCGCTGGATGTCCGCCAGGGCGAGATCGTGTCCCTCCTCGGGCGCAACGGCGCCGGCAAGAGTACAATCATGAAGAGCATCATGGGCCTGGTGCCGCCCCGGCAGGGCTCCATCCGTTTCAACGGCGAGACGGTCACCGGGAAGCCGCCCTATATCATGGCCCGGAAGGGCATGGGCTATGTCCCGGACAGCCGCCGCGTGTTCGCCGATCTGACGGTGGACGAAAACCTCGAGATCTCGGAGCGGAATGCGGACAGACCCGACGGCTGGGATCGCGAGGCCGTATACCGGTTTTTCCCGGACCTGCGGAGGATCCGGGCCCGCCGGGCGGGGTTCCTGAGCGGCGGAGAGCAGCAGATGCTGACCATCGCCCGGGCCCTCGTCACGAACCCGTCCTTTTTACTGCTCGACGAACCTACCGAGGGCCTGGCGCCCCTGATCGTCAAGATGCTGGAGGAGCAGATCCGGCAGCTTGGCCTGCGCGGCCTGACCGTTCTTCTGGCCGAGCAGAATCAGAGCGTCGCCCTGAGCCTCAGCGTCAGGGGCTACATCGTCGACAACGGCACGATCGCCTACCAGGGGAGCATCGACGACCTGCGCGACAACGAAGAGATCCGGAAGAAATATCTGCTGGTATGATCCCATAGTTCCTGGAGCCAGGTGCCTTCATTTTCCTGGTCAGGCGATCATTACCGGGATCTCTCGAATTCTCCGGGACAGATGGAAGCTTAATAAAACCAATTGCCTTGACATCCAATTGACGATGGAATACCTTGATTTTCCGAGAAAACAGCCTTTTGTCATCAATCCTTCTGTGGAAAAGGAAGCTATCCAATGAAATCTCGTTTGCCTGAGATGCTTGGGTTCGTGATCATGGCGTTGCTCGTCGGGATTCCTGCCGCGCGAGGTGAGGTAGTACAAATCACTCCCACCCTGGAGAAGGTGGATCGTATAGTCTATATCGATGGGCGCGAGGTGGAATCCGGTGAGTCGAGCGGAGCGCTGAACACGGAGGCCTTGGTCTTCGAGCAAAGGACTGGGGGGCAGTATTTCTGGCCTGTGGGAACCACCACAATGGAGCGGGCTAATGTAATGAATCTCAACCCCGGTGACTACATTTCGCGTTTCATAATAGGGTTCGCCACCGACAGCACCACTCCGGTCAGCTTGAGCGTGGCTTTTTATGATTCGGATCAGGGGGACCCTCCCCAGCAGAGTGTAATAAAAACAAGGCAAGGCCTGAATGCCGTGTATGGGGTGACGTTCTCCGACCTGGTCGGTGACGGTACGGACTACACAGGATACGAAGTCGAAGTAAATTTGGGTAAAAACGGCTTTTTCGTTCCTCCTAGCGGTAAGCTGAGCATGGGAACCGTCTATACGGATATGGGAAACTCTACGCTTACTGGGCCGATTCTTGCCGGACCGGGTCCTGGTCCGGCCCCGGGTAGCCAAAACTTCTATTATGTGTTTAATCCGGCATGTTGGCTGGACGGACCTTACGTAGGTGCCTTCTGGTTTGGTGGTACGCCCCCAGCGACTTTCTGGTGCGCCATCTGGAGTTCGCCTCCGCCAGTCCAGGTTCCTGTTCCTTCCTTGTCCCGATTTGGCTTCATACTTCTGGGATGCTTCCTTCTAGGTGTTGCCGTGCTGGCGCTTCTACGTAAGTCGTCAGCGGCTCGCTTTTAGCCCGGAGAGTTTGTTAATTCGTCTGCCTTCTAAAAACCTTATTGCAAGCGGAGTTGTGCTGGAGAATCATTTCCGGATAGACACGGTATGTCAATCGTACACAAACGCGAAAAGAGCGAATCTGGTATGTGTTTCGCAATTTTTTAAATGCATGTATCAACCACAGCCCCTGGAAATATTGAAGAGCCAGAGAAGATGCCCGAAGCTCCTCCCGCCATCCACATTCGGGTCATGACCGAAGAAGGGGAGAAGAACCGTCGACTTGTTCATGACTTGAAAAAATCATGGCCATTGCTGGTTTCGCTGATGCTTGATTTGTCTTGTTATCGAAATCGTTTATCTTGGATCGAACCCTGGTTCAACGAGGGTAAAACAGTTCTACTTTCCGATCACTTTGGCGACGCCCCCTTTTCCACGGCCGGCCGTCGAATGCCCCGTAAAAAATCTGCTCCCACGTCCCCAGGTCCAGTTGGTGGCCGGTAATCGCCGTTTTTGGGATGTTCGTCAATACGTTATTGTTTCTTCTTGCCATGCCAGCCGCCTTCTAATAGATTCGGATAACCCCCTATTGTTTTCCTCAAGAATTTGCCCCTGAAGCTATCACTATCCGGGGAAAAAGCAAATTCGAATGCACCGCGAGAATCATCTGTGTCCCATCTGTAATCGCCTTTCAAAACATTACCTGTGACAATACCTTTCAAAGTGCCATGCCCCCCATAAGATCCTGAAACGCTGTTCCCATTTTGTATGAGAACCAGAACACCCATATTCGTGTCATAGGTTCCAGCAACATGAAGATCTGCTGCCGCCTCGTTTTCGAGCTTATTTATTTCGGCTTTAAGCATCATCTGACGCGTTCTAAGATGGGAAATTTCTGTCCAAAGTTTTGTTTTGGTCTCATTGTTTACTAATTCAATTTCTATAAGGCTCCTTTTTATGGTGTTTTCCAATTTAGTCGGATCATAATGTTCGTCTGGGTTCATATTAGTAAAAAATTCAAAAGTAATGGCTCTAATCAAATCAACCTTGTCAACAACAGATATGCTTTTAATGTCTTTTAAGATCCAATTTAAAATAAACTTTTCTTTGTCATTAATAATATTTTCGTAATATTGACATAATTCTTCTATTTCTATTACTTCTTTTCGTAAATTATCTATGTACTTGCCTGTGGTGTCATAAGGACTATGAGCTTCGGAAAAGCCAATGTTGAAAATGGAGAAAACCAGAAAAAAGCAGATATATATCATTTTAATTTTCATGGTATTAAGCCTCCTTTTATTGATTATGCGTTTCACGATACATCGCTCATTCACCAAAAAAAGGACTTCTCAAGTGTTTTAATCCTTACAACTGGTTCGAATTCATTAATAGTTGAATGAAATTTGAACGTCAGAGCTGAAAATAATGGCAATCTTGTGCTGGACATAAATTCGATCACGGTTCACTTCGTCAAACAAAAAGCCTCCAAGCGGATGGACTTCTCCACTGGAGGCTGGACGTTGGCCGCCTTCTCGAGACATGGAACCACGGTCTCCTCCCTCATCTGGGGGTAGCGGTATGGGGTGGCTGGCCGACGAACGGAAGGATATTCACAGAGTAGAATACAGGATTCCGTTGGGAATGTCCATCTTGCGGTGGGGAAGGGAGAACTCGAAAAGATCCGCCTTTTCAGCCGCTTCCCCTCAAAGAGGGACTCCCTTCATATCTTCGGGTTTGGTTGAGGATTACACGCCCAAAAGGCAAGCTGGAGGTCCATTTCAGTGCAAGGAACTTGGGATTTAGCCCTTATCCCTGCCCGGGACGCGCGCACCGCGGGGGAATGGGTCTGGATGTTCTTTGGAGGCGAGCAACCAGAGTCAGCAAAGAAAAGCAAAGGGTGCTCTATTGTCCGATCAGTTTGATGAGCACTCTTTTCCGCCGCCTCCCGTCGAATTCCCCGTAAAAGATCTGCTCCCACGTCCCGAGGTCCAGCCGGCCGCCGGTGACAGCGACCACCACCTCGCGCCCCATGATCTGACGCTTCATGTGGGCGTCTGCATTGTCTTCCCCGACGTTATGACGGTACTGAGAGACCGGTTCGTGAGGGGCCAGCTTTTCGAGCCACACATCGTAATCGTAGTGCAGACCGGATTCATCGTCGTTGATGAATACGGATGCCGTAATGTGCATGGCGTTCACCAAGGCAAGGCCTTCCTGAATCCCGCTTTCCCTTACACAGTCTTCCACCTGCGGCGTTATGTTGATGAAGGCACGCCGCGTGGGACCGGACACCAGTCTTTTTCAGTATTCATATTTGAGTCTTAATATTCTCAACTTGGGCCCCCCGGCCTCGGATAGCCAGACCATCATCTGCAACTGCATTTTCAGCGAGAACCAAGCCTTGGTGGCCAGTGTGGGGGATCCGCTCTTTAACGGCGGCGGAGGGATGTGCAACCACTCTTGCTCGCCGCTCGTCGACAGCTGCACTTTTGAAAAGAACTACAGCAAATTCCTTGGGCGGGGTGGGGGGATGTACAACTACGATGCCTCACCGACGGTGACAAACTGCGTCTTCAATGCCAACGAAGCCTTCCACGGTGGCGGGATGCACAACAGTATCAGCTATGCGGTCGTCACCAACAGCATTTTCAATGCCAATTGGGCCACGGAAGCCGGTGGCGGTATCGAATATTACACGTCCGGTGGGGCCATCATGAACAGCACCTTCTACAGGAACGGCTGGAGTATGTGTCCAACGTGTTCTTGGCCGGAGGACACTGTGCCCTATACCCAGGTGGAGGGCGCCATCTACATTGACAATGGCCGTCGGTGCACCATCATCAACGTCATCTTAGACTCCAAAGCCGTCAGGGGTTGGGGCGGCGCCGTAGCAGACAGGACACCGGGCTTGAACCAGACGAAAACAACCCTCGAGAGTTGCCTTTTCCACGAGAATATCAAGCAAGACTGGGATGCGTCAGACTGGCAAGAGGATCCCGTGGACGACCACATCTATTCCGAGACAGCCAACCAGTACAACCTCCTCTTCGATTCGGATCCTCTGTTTAAGGACGCTTCGGGCGGGGACTTTCACCTGCGGTACGACTCGCCCTGCCTCGACGCCGGCTATAACGACAAGCCCGGCAGGATGATTGCATGGGATTATCAGCCGTACATGCTGCCGACCACCGACTTTGATGGGGACAAGCGAATCATCGATGGCGACGGCGACGGTAGGCCAGCCGTAGACATTGGAGCAGACGAATTCATTCCCAACCTCCCTGACCTGGGCGCGTTCCTCCAGGCGCTGCTTGAGGCCGGGGAAATTGAGCAGGCAGTGGGGGTGCGCCTGCTTGCCTATGTCTAATGAGGCTCAGGTGGCGCTGGACCAGGAAGAGAAGAAAACAGCCATAAGCATCCTCAACGAGCTGATCGCCGACGCCTGGGTGTCACTGGGCGATGATATCGAGATGGCACAGGTCATCGAAGGGAAGACCCAAGCGGTGATTGAGGAAATATGAGAAGTTAACTCGAAGCTCACGGTGAAGGGGGAAGGGTCCGAGAGCCCCAGGACTCCCGGACCATTTCAAATACCACGGTGATCCTACAGGAAGCCCTCTTAGCGGTCGGGGGGGAGTGGGCCAGTGGCACGATGGGCATCCTCCGCCATAAATCTCCTTCTTTCAGGAGCCTGGGACGATGGATTGGCCGCCCGCACAGATTTGACTACCGTGGGGTGGACACCAACCCCGGGATCATTTTTCTCCAGATTAAGATTTAAAAACTCGCATTGTCCTAACGCCTCTTAGTGCGGGAACGTGCCCGACAATTACAAAGCCTACGTCAGTCAACCCAAGTGTGATGGTTCACCGCGGAAAGACGTTGCATTCCGGTGGTTCAACGATGAAGACTGGTAGCGAAAAAACAAATGGGATCCGATCATAAACGCCCTGAAACCAGATCGGTGATTCCCACTTATGATTTTCCCCACAATCGCACAAGATAGATGGACAATCTCCGGTTCCCAACCATCCATAAATTCCCGTTCAGTGGCTATCATCCGGACCTGAAGCTAAAGTTTAGCGGCGGACCTTCTATTTCCTTTTCCCGGGGGGGGTAGGAATTTTAATTGACTTTACGTTTCTAAAGTTATATTTCGCTACGGATATAAAATTCCATCTTTTCCAAACCTCTTCCCAGGAGGTGCCTATGTTCCCCGTACGTCTCAAACTACCTGTACCTTGCTCGCCGCAGGTTTAGCCCTGCGGGAGCGACTCAAACTAGAACGACCGGTTAAAATTTGATCAGCGGCAAAACGCCGCCAAATGCACTCAGCTGCTCGCTGCACACATCATAACCGATTGATGCATTGCTTTTCTTGGTCTTAGCGCCTTTTTGGCTAAATCTTTTACGTTTGCGGATTTTGAGAAAATCTGATTTCTTGGATTTACCTTCTGAGTACCTCCATGCTTTTATAGGGTGGCTTCGTAACCCCCCATTGCAACAAGGGCTCCCAGATGGTTTTTACCCTTTCTCTCCATTCAGATGCAAAATTCAGGTAATACTAAAACATGACGATACTGATAAGAAGGAATAATTTTCGCTAAAAAGACAATCAGCCACTTTATCATACAATTGATCAACGGAATTCTAATACCATCGATAGGCAGAGTTGATAAAGGACCTGTTTTTTTTCCTGATGTGATTCAGCGATGGAGGGTTTTTTTGACATCAGGGCCAACCGTTAGGAGGATGTATGAAAAAGCTCAACACTCTGGCCTGCATTTTCTTCGTCCTTTCTTTCCTTATCGTGGACGCTGCGTGCGCAAAAAGCCTCATTTTACATAATGCCACTTTCTATACGATGACCGGCAGTATGGATGTAACCGAAAACATGGAGACGGTCGATGCCGTTTTCATACAAGGCAGCAAAATAAGAGCTGTCGGAGATGATCAGACCATATTGGCAATGCGCAAACCCGGCACGGTGGTCATTGATTTGGAAGGTAAAACAGTTTTCCCAGGGTTTATCGATCCACACACCCATCTATTCAACGGTGCTCAGCCCTATTTTGATTACAATACCCTTGATCGCGTCCAAGCAATGGCTTTAGAGAACGGTATCACTTCATTTGGGAACATGTATACCGACCAAGATTGGCTGAATTTCATTTTAGCATACGCCGATAAAGGTCGTGTACGCAATCGTGTATTCCTTTACCTCAATTATAATCATAGCTGTGGAGATGTTTTCGGAAATTGGTATGAAGCCTATGCTCCCAAGGAAACGCTTGCGCATAACATCTGGGTCAACGGGATCAAAATTTACGCAGAAAGGTCGGTATGCAACGGTTTTAGTTCACGGCCTGTTTTTTCGGAGTACCTGAAGGAGAACTTGACGGACGATAGTCTCTATCAAAATAGTCTCCTTCATTTATCTGTTGATGAATTATCGGACGTTATCCAGCGAGCCGATGATTTAGGATACCAAGTTGCCATTCATGCCATGGGGGATCTGGGGATCGAAACCAGTTTGTCAGCCATCGCTTCGGTTCTAAATGGAAAACCTAACATTAACCGGCACATGATTCTCCATAACTCCTTTCTCAGAGACGACATGTTCGAGTTGTATGAGAATAGTGACATTGTCGCGCTGGTCGAGCCCTTCTCGCGCTGTGAACTGAATACCTACCTCATAAGAGGGATCGGTGAGGATAACATTGCTTATTATAAAAAATGGCATGATCTTTCGCTTAGAGACATCCATATGGCGCTAGACAGCGATTGGCCGTACTACGGGGAGCAAACCATCAATCCGATGCTCAAGATTCACGCCATGGTTACCGGCAGCAATATTTTCACAGTATACAGCGATGAATGCAATGATCCGATCGAGAATCAAACACTCGAGGTTTTGCATTGCCTGAAGATGATGACTATTGAAGCGGCGTATGCATTGCGATCGGAAAAAAAGATCGGCAGCATCATGCCAGGGAAATTCGCTGACTTGGTTGTTCTATCTCAAGACCCTTTGATAGTTGATCGGGAAGAGATACAAAATATTAAGGTCCTGATGACTATGATCAATGGAAAAATCGAATATGGAGAATATGTCGGCGGGCGTTTAAAAATGTACCATTTTTAGTCGTCAAAATTGGGCCGCGCGCCGTCAATTTCTGACTCGAGTTTACAAATCAGAAACTGAAAAAAGAAGCAAGCCTTTGTTATCGCAGTAAAAAATAGCTACTGCTTTTGTGGGACCCTACCGTCCTGGATCACGAAGCCGAGAGCATCCAGAACCGCTATTTGCTGAGATGTGGGGTCCTCCAACCTCCGTCCGGGTTTCTTCGCGCCGGGAAGCCAGAAGAGGGCCGTCCGCAAATCACGGAGATGGCGCACCGCCTCTGCGGCGGACATCTT